>JASFOT010000059.1:0-8436 GCA_050116375.1 Gammaproteobacteria bacterium
ATTCGTAACGATGCCGGTGACGCTCCACGATTCGCTTGCGCCCATAGGTCCGGGCAGCCAGCGTGCCGGGGGTCAGGCAGCATTCCTGCCCGCCCAGACGCATGGTTCCTCCCAGATCGGAATTCTCGTCGCGCTCTTCGATCGCGCCGGTGCGATCCTGCCATTCCGTGATCAGCGCGATGACCGGATGGGGGCTGGCGCGGTCGAATTCTGTGCTGTGCGCGCCCTCGAGGTCCGCCACGTGACGGGCGAAATCGATGACAGCGACCTGCAGTCCCAGACAGATCCCCAGATAGGGGATGCTGTTTTCCCTGGCGTAACGGGCCGCCGCGATCTTGCCCTCGATTCCCCGCTCGCCAAATCCTCCAGGTACGAGAATTGCGTCCATTCCGGACAGAAGTCCGGCCTCACCCTTCTCCAGCTCCTCGGAATCGACGAAGCAGATGTTGACCCTGGTGCGGGTGTGGATGCCGGCATGCTTGAGGGCCTCGTTGAGAGAAATGTACGCATCCTGCAGATCCACGTACTTCCCGACCATGGCCACATTCACTTCCGCCTCCGGGTGCTCCCTTGCCTCCACGACCCGCTGCCACTCCCCGAGATCGGCAGGGGGCAGATCCAGAGCCAGTTTTTCCACAATGATGTCATCCAGACCCTGCTCGTTGAGCATGAGGGGAATCTTGTAGAGATCGTCCACGTCCACGGCCGCGATGACGGCCGGCTCCTGCACGTTGGTGAACAGGGCAATCTTGCGTCGCTGTTCCTCGGGAAGCGGCCGATCCACCCGACAGACGAGCACGTCCGGCTGAATGCCAATGGAACGCAGCTCCTTGACCGAGTGCTGGGTCGGCTTGGTCTTGATCTCCTTGGAAGTGGCGATATAGGGCACCAGGGTCAGGTGCACAAAGACCACGCGCTGGCGCCCCAGCTCGGTGCCCATTTGCCGGATTGCCTCCATGAACGGGAGCGACTCGATATCACCCACCGTGCCGCCGATTTCCACCAGGCAGACATCCGCATCCCCGGCGCCGGCAATGACGCTGTTCTTGATTTCGTCGGTGATGTGGGGAATCACCTGGACGGTGGCTCCCAGATATTCCCCGCGACGTTCCTTGGCGATGACGTTGCCGTAGATGCGGCCCGTGGTGAAGTTGCTGTTGCGACTGGTTGTCGTACGAACAAAGCGTTCGTAGTGACCGAGATCGAGATCCGTCTCGGTCCCGTCCTCTGTCACGAATACCTCCCCGTGCTGAAAGGGACTCATGGTACCCGGATCCACGTTGATGTACGGATCCAGCTTGATCATGCTCACCTTCAGCCCGCGAGCCTCGAGGATGGCGCCAAGAGAGGCGGCCGTGATTCCCTTGCCAAGGGAAGAAACCACGCCGCCGGTGACGAAAATAAACCGGGTCATTTGAGGAGCACCGCCTTATAGAGGGAGCGCCGAAGCGCCGTGTCAAGACGGGATTACAACTTACCAGAATGCCCGAGCAGCCACAATCTGATCATGAGAAATCGGGTCGATCCTCCCAGACCACTAGACAACCCTCGGGACCGGCGACCCAGGAATCCGCGGAATACCAGAGATCGGCCACGCAGAGCAGCCGATCCCCGCACCAGATCAGGGGGATGTGTCTGCGCCACCACGGCGGCACGCCAGCTTCCTGAAGGAGTTTTTTGACCGAACGGGTGCCGGCGCGACCCGGCAGGCGGATCTTCTCGCCACCGACCCGATACCGGACATGCAATGGGCCCTTTTCCAGACCGTCCCGGGACAAACCCGGCCCGCCCCCGCAAACCAGCCGCAGCCTTCCCATACCTCCACCGAGTTCCAGCGGCTGGTCCACGGACCAGGCGCCGTCCGGTCGCGGCCGATCCAGGCGGGCCAGCAGATTCCGGTCCAGCGCGAAAAGCCGGTCGCGATAGCGCCGGACCGATCCGCCGGGCCAGCGCACCTCGGCGCGGCGATCCCTGCGGGCCCCAAGCACGTTATCCAGGATCGACTGCGTTCTCCGGGCGTCGGGCAGCTCCAGCCCCCTGACGGTCAGCCATCGTCTCAACAGATTGCGCTGGCGCGGCGACGAGAACTCGCGCACGCGGGAAACATCCAGCGTCCCGTCGCCGGACACCACCGAAAGATCGCCATCCGCCAGCTCGGCGAGAAGTTCCGCGGCTTCTCCGCAATGCCTTGCGCTGCGCACAGCGCTCACGGCGGCGGCCGGCCAGCGCTCATACAGGGCCGGCAGCACCTCGTGCCTGAGATAATTTCGATCGAACCCCGCCTCGCGATTGCTGGGGTCCTCGAGCCAGGACAGGCCGCGGGCCCGGGCCCATGTCTGAAGGTCCTGCCGGCGGAAGCGGAGCAACGGCCGACACAGCCACCCGGCGCCCAGTCGCGCCAGGGCGGGCATGGCCGCGAGACCGGCGGGTCCGGCGCCCCTGAGTAGCTGGAGCAATACGGTTTCCAGCTGATCGTCCGCATGATGACCCGTCACCAGGATCTCGCCGGGCTGCAGTTCCGTCGCCAGCCAGCCATAACGGGCGCGTCTGGCCGCCTCCTCCGGGCTTTCCCCCCGACCCGGTCGGGCATCCACCACCGCGTCCGTGAACGGCACTTCAATTGCCAGGCACACACGTTCGCAATGGTCGCGCCAGGCCCCGGAGTCCGGGTGCAGGCCGTGGTCAACGTGGATCGCCCTGAGTGAACCGGTCAGCGACAGCTCGCGCAGCGCATGGAGAGCCACGGTAGAGTCCAGCCCCCCGCTCAGCGCAACGGCGAAATTATGGGACGCCCCGTCGGCGATCGCCTCGGCCACGGCCGCCCCGAAGGCCTCTTTTGAAAAGCTCATGCCGGAGGGGACCTCAGCCCTCCTTGAAGCGCCCAAATGACATCAGTCTCTGATAGCGAGCCTCCACCAGCTCGTCCACCGCCAGTCTCGATAGTCCGTCGATATGGCTGATGAGCGCGTTCTTGAGCACTTCCGCCATCGCCTGGGGATCGCGATGGGCGCCGCCCAGGGGTTCCCTGAGGACTTCGTCCACCAGCCCCAGGTCTTTCAGTCGATCGGCGGTGACGCCCATTGCCTCCGCCGCGTCCTCCGCCCGGTCCGCACTCTTCCACAGGATCGACGCGCATCCCTCCGGTGAAATGACCGAATAAATACTGTACTGGAGCATCATCAGGCGATCGGCCACGCCGATGGCGAGGGCGCCGCCGGAGCCCCCCTCGCCAATCACCACGCTGACGACGGGCACCCGCAACCGCGCCATCTCGAAAAGATTACGGGCGATGGCCTCGCTCTGGCCCCGCTCCTCCGCGCCGACGCCTGGATAGGCGCCAGGCGTATCGATCAGGGTGATCACCGGCAGGCGGAATCGGTCGGCCATATGCATCAACCTCAGCGCCTTGCGATAGCCCTCGGGCCTGGGCATGCCGAAATTGTGTCTGACCTTGGATTTCGTGTCCCGGCCCTTCTGGTGTCCGATCACCACGAGGGGCTGACCCTCAAGACGCGCCAGGCCGCCGATCACGGCCGCATCGTCCGCATAGGCCCGATCGCCGTGGAGTTCCTGAAAATCGGTGAAAATCCGATCGATATAGTCGGCCGCGTAGGGGCGCTGGGGATGGCGCGCCAGCTGGGTGATCTGCCAGGCGCTCAGGTTGGCAAAAATGCTCCGGGTCAGGGACTCGCTCTTGGCCTCGAGTCGCGCGATTTCCTCGGTCAGATTCACCACCGAATCGTCGCCGACGAAACGCAGTTCGTCGATCTTGGCCTCGAGTTCCGCGATCGGTCGCTCGAAATCGAGAAAATTCATATCCATGGATTGATTCCGCCCCCCGGAGCCCTCAACTTAGCCCCCGGGTCCGGTCGTGGCAAGGCCCCGCCGGGAGTAAACGACTCGCACGTTCTCGCCGCCCACCAGCTTGCCGAGCCGCTGGATCAGCTCCTGGGTCGGATGAACCTGCCAGTCCTCGCCCAGGGCGATGCGGGCATGGGCCGACGGCCCCCGGTACATGAGCGCGACGGGACATCTGCCCTGGCGGAAGGGCTGCAACGTGCCCCGAAGCCTGTCGACGAACTCCGATTCCTCGCCGTTTGCGTTCCAGCAGATCAGCAGCCGGGCTGCCTGTTCTTCCCGCGCCTGATCGATGGTAATGACCCTCCGGGCCGTCACCCGCCAGTCACCGATGAAGTCGTCGAAACGGAGGTTGCCCTCGACCACCAGCACCGCGTCCGGCGCAACCACGTTGCGGCATTGCTGATACACGTCGTCGAAAAGCGTGACCTCGATTCGGCCGCTGCGATCATCCAGCACCAGCGATACCCGGTTGCCCCGTCGACGCATCTGCAGGACCAGTCCGGCAATCACCACGTCCCGCCTTCCGGGCGAAGTCCCGGGCTCCCCTTCCAGCAGTTCAGCGATACGACCGGAGGTCAGCTGAGGCAGATCCAGAGCGTAGGCCTCGATGGGATGCCCGGTCAGATAAAGGCCCAGGGTTTCCTTTTCACCCGCCAGACGCTCCTCGTCGCTCCAGTCCGGCAGGACCTCTGCGGGCGGCCCTTCCTCGTCGGCGCGCTTTTCGACAACGGCGGACATGCCGAACAGATCCGACTGCCCCGCCGCTTCGGCGTGAGCATGCTGCTCGGCCCGTTTTATCGCCACGGGCAGCTGGTGAATCAGGGTCGCCCGATTCGGGCCCAGGGCATCCAGAGCGCCACTGCGAATCAGAGCTTCCAGAACGCGACGATTGGCCTTCTGGAGATCGACGCGTGAGCAGAAGTCCGTCAGATCCCGATACCGTCCCGACTGTTCGCGCTCCTCGATCAGGGACTGGACCGCCGACTGGCCGACGCCCTTGATGGCGCCGAGGCCATAGCGCAGGGATTCCGGCCCGGAGACGCTGAAGGCGTAGAGCGACGCCGTCACGTCGGGGGGTTCGACTTCCAGGCCCATACGGCTGCATTCGTCCACCAGGGTGACCACTTTGTCGGTGTGGTCCATGTCCGCGGACAGCACGGCGGCCATGAATGCGGCCGGGTAATGGGCTTTCAACCAGGCCGTCTGGTAAGAGAGCACCGCGTAGGCCGCCGAATGGCTCTTGTTGAATCCGTAGCCGGCGAACTTCTCCATCAGATCGAAAATGTAGGTTGCCGTGCTCTCCTCTACACCGCGCTCCTTGGCTCCGTCCACGAAAATGTCCCGCTGCTTGGCCATTTCCTCGGGCTTTTTCTTGCCCATGGCCCTGCGCAGCAGATCGGCGGCGCCCAGGGTGTAGCCCGCCAGGACCTGGGCGATCTGCATGACCTGTTCCTGGTAGAGAATCACCCCGTAAGTGGGCTTCAGGACCGGCTCCAGATCCGGGTGGAAATAGTCGATCGGCCCCTGGTTCCTGCCGTGTTTTCTGCTGATGAAATCCTCCACCATCCCCGACTGCAGGGGCCCCGGCCTGAACAGCGCCACCAGGGCGACGATGTCGTCGAAGCAGTCCGGCTGCAGTCGCTTGATCAGGTCTTTCATCCCCCGGGATTCGAGCTGGAATACCGCGGTGGTGGCACAGGATTTCAGCAGCGCGAAGGTCTTCTGGTCGTCCAGGGGGATACGGCCGATGTCGACAGGCTGCTGGCCCTCCTCCGCCCGCAACTGGTTCACGGTCGCCACCGCCCGGTCGACGATGGTCAGGGTGCGCAAGCCGAGAAAGTCGAACTTGACCAGCCCGATCGCTTCCACGTCGTCCTTGTCGAACTGCGTGACAGGGCTGCCACCGGCCTCTTCGAAGTACAGCGGCGTGAAGTGGGTCAGCGGCCCCGGCGCAATCACCACGCCGCCGGCGTGCTTGCCGGCGTTGCGGGCCAGTCCCTCCAGGGGTCTGGCCAGATCGATAAGGGCCCGGATTTCCTCCTCGGCCTCGTAGGCCCGTTTCAGTTCCTCGTCCTGGGCGAGCGCCTTCTCCAGGGTCATGCCGATCTCGAAGGGAATCAGCTTGGCGATCCGATCCACGAAACCGAAGGGATGGCCCAGGATCCGCCCCACGTCACGGACCACGGCCCTCGCGGCCATGGTGCCGAAGGTGATGATCTGGGACACGCTGTCCCTTCCGTAGCGACTTGCCACGTAATCGATGACCCGGTCCCTGCCCTCCATGCAGAAATCGATATCGAAGTCCGGCATGGATACCCGCTCGGGATTCAGGAAGCGCTCGAAAAGCAGCTCGTAACGCAATGGATCGAGATCCGTGATGCCCAGCACGAAAGCCACCAGGGAGCCGGCGCCGGACCCCCGTCCCGGACCTACCGGAATATGGTTTTCCCGGGCCCAGCGGATGAAGTCGGCGACGATCAGGAAATATCCGGAAAAGCCCATGCCGCAGATCACATCCAGCTCTATCTCCAGCCGGCTGCGGTACTCTTCGAGGCCTTCATTTCCCAGACCCGCTTCCTCGAGCAGTCTAGGCAACCTGTCCTCCAGCTGCTCCGCGGAGACTTTTTGCAGGAAAGAGTCGGCCGTCATGCCCTCGGGCACGGGGAAATCCGGCAGAACGCTGTCGCCGAAGGTGAGTTCCAGGTTACAGCGCCGGGCGATCTCCACCGCATTTTCGATGGCCTCGGGCAGGTCATCGAACAGGCTGCGCATCTCATCCGGGCTCTTGAGGTACTGGTCCGGGCTGTAGAGTTTCGGACGCCCGGGGTCGTCCAGGGTGTGACCCTGATGAATGCAGACCCGGGCCTCGTGAGCCTCGAAGTCATCCGGCTCGAGGAAACGCACGTCATTGGTCGCCACGACGGGGATTCCGGCGCGGCCCGCCAGATGAACGGCCCCTTCCAGGTACCGCTCTTCGCCGTCGCGGCCGATCCGCGTCAGTTCCAGATAGAAGCTGTCCGGAAACAGGCTCGACCAGGCCTTGGCGGCGGCTCTTGCTTCCTTCTCCCTGCCGGCGGCCAGCGCCCTGCCGACGTCACCCTCCAGCCCCCCCGAAAGCGCGATCAGCCCGCCGGACAATCCTTCCTTCAGCCGGCCACGGCTCACGACGGGACGCCCGTGGACCCGCGGATCGCGGAAGCCGTCACTCAGGAGTTCACACAGGTTGCCATAGCCCTGCCGGTCCCGGCACAGGAGCCGGAGGCGGGAGGGCGGCGTCTCCTCGCCCTCGTTGATCCAGACGTCCGCTCCCACGATCGGCTTGATGCCGGCGGCCAGCGCTGCCCGGTAGAAACGAACCATGGCGAACACGTTGCACTGGTCCGTCAGGGCGACAGCGGGCATGTTTTTCTCGCGGACCGCCTCCATGAGGGGCTTGATCCGGACGACGCTGTCTGCCAGCGAGTATTCGCTATGGAGGCCCAGGTGTACGAAGGTATCCGTCATGGAGCCCTCACCAGTTCCGCGACGGGCCGGAAGGACCGACGGTGTACAGGCGTCGGCCCGAGGACCTTCAGCCGGCCGACATGATTGCGTGTCGGATAGCCCTTGTGCGACGAGAACCCGTATCCGGGGTATCTCTCGTCCAGCCGCACCATCATTTCGTCCCGGGCCACCTTGGCCAGCACCGACGCGGCGCTGATGGCCGGAACCGTGGCGTCGCCGCCCACTATGGCATCAACGGTACAGGGGAGCCGGGGGCAGCAGTTACCGTCCACCAGCACGTGTTTCGGGCGCACCGGCAAACGTTCCACCGCCCTTCGCATGGCCAGCATCGTGGCTCTCAGAATATTCAGGACATCGATCTCCGCCGGATCGGCCCAGGCCACAGCCCAGCCGATGGCGGTCTCCCGGATGCCGGCCACCAGTGCCAACCTGACGGACTCCGAAAGCAATTTCGAGTCCCCCAGGCCCTCCAGCCGTGCACCGGCAGGAAACATGACGGCCGCGGCCACCACTGGCCCTGCCAGGGGCCCCCGGCCGGCTTCGTCCACTCCGACCACCGGGCCGTCACTGAAGAACGGCAGGCCGTGCTGATCGGTATAACGGCTCACGAGGCCTGGTTCCCCCGCGCGCAGATCGACAGCACGGTCCGGGCGGCCCGCCGATCTGCCTGACGCCTGAGCATGGCGTGGAGCTTATGAAATTCCTGCTCAAGGGCCCGACACGCGGCCTCGTCGTCCAGCCAGCGCAGCACCGCCAGACCCAGGGTCTGCGGCGATACGGTGTCCTGCAGGATCTCGGGAACCAGGTCCCGTCCCGCCAGCAGGTTGGGCAGCGCGAAACGATCGATCTTGAGCATTCGAAAACCCCTGAGCACCCACGCAGTCAGCGGGGCTACACGATAGGCTACAACCATTGGCCGCTTGATCAAGCCGGCTTCCAGGGTGGCGGTTCCGGAAGCCGTGAGCACCACGTCCGACGCCGCCATGGCCTGGTGCGATCGGCCGACAAGGAGCTTAACCGGCGCGTTTCCTCCATGGGCTTGCAGCTGGCTCACGAATTGTTCCTTGAGGG
>JASFOT010000060.1:0-8427 GCA_050116375.1 Gammaproteobacteria bacterium
ATCGAGATTGCCGTCCTCCCCGGACAGCGTCAGGGCCAGCCAGCGTCCGTCCGGCGAGAAGGCAGGCGCGCCGTTGATTCCGGGATTTCGCGACACCACCTTCCGCTCGCCGGTGGCCAGCTCCTGCACGTAAATACCGGAACGACGGCCCTCGAATGACACATAGGCCAGGCGACGGGCGTCCGGCGACCAGGATGGCGACATGAGAGGCTGGGTGGATTCCGCGACCACCGCGGGATTGGCCCCGTCCGCATCGGCCACAACAAGACGGTAAAGATCTTTGTCATCCTCTCTGGAGACGCTGATATAGGCGATTCGGGTGGAGAAGGCGCCGGGAATTCCGGTAAGTTTCTCGAATATCATGTCTGCGGCCCGGTGAGCGACCGCTCGCATGTTGCCGGCCGTCGCCGGCATCTGGTAGCCCACCACCTGCGTGCCGCGAAACACGTCGAAGACCTGGAATCTCAGAACATACCGGTCCAGACCCTCCTCGCGGATCCGGCCGATGACGACATAGTCGGTTTTCAGCAGCCGCCAGTCGGCGAAATTGATCTCCGGCGCCTCTGTCGGCATACCGATCATGTCTCCCCGGTCCACGGGTGAGAAACGACCGCTGCGCTGCAGGTCGCCGGCAATGAGCGCCGCCGCATCGAGAGGCGCAGCGCCGCGACCCTCGTACCCGAACGGCACGACCGCAATGGGGACAGCCTCTGACACGCCCCGGCTGATTTCGATTCTGAGCTGGGCCATCGCCGGAACCGTCAGCATCAGCATGACTGTCGCCAGAAGCCAGGTCCTCATCGTCTTGAATTTCATCCGTCTCATGGTCTCCAGGTAAATCTTGTCATTCCGGTTTGAACACGAACACCAGGTTTCGTTCGAACAGCGAGGGATCCGGCGGCGGGGGCAGCGGCGAGGCTTTCAGTACCGCGCGCTCGATCGACTGACGCACGACCTCATCCCCGTTGCACCGGCCGAATCTGACTCCGACGACCTCTCCGCCCGGGATCTGGCTCACAAAAACCTCGCATTCGAGCCCCGCCTGGGTGTCCGGCGGACGGATCCAGTTGCGCTGGACGCGTTGCTGGATGATCGCCTTGTACTGGGCCAGCAACCCCGCCTCCTCGGCCTGCCTGCGCCGTTCCTCTTCGGCCATGGCGAGTCGCAGTTCCTCTTCTCTCTGGGCCCGCCGTCGCGCTTCCTCCTCTTCCCGGCGGCGTTTTTCCTCTGCCTTCCGGGCCTCTTCCGCCTTGCGTTTCTCCTCCTGGATCCGGGCCAGCCGCTGTTCCTCTTCCTTGCGCTTTTTTTCCAGCTCTGCAAGCCGCTCGCGTTCTGCCTCCTCGCGGGCCTGGCGTTCCTGCTCTGCCCGGGCTTCCGCTTCCTTGCGCTCGTTTTCGAGTCTTACCCTGCGCTGACGTTCTGCCTCCTCCCTGGCCTTTTGTTCCTGCTCCGCCCGGGCCCGCTCCTGCCGAAGGTTTTCCAGCCGGGCCGCTTCTTCGTCCGCCTGGATCCTCGCACGCTCGGCTTCTTCCCGCCGGCGGCGGGCGGCCTGCTCGTCCGCCTTCTCCTGCTGTTCCAGCTTTGCCATTTCGCGCTGGACGAGAGACTCATCCACAATGACGGCCTCGATGGCCTTCGGGGCCGGCGGAATCGCAGGCGTCGACCCGAACGAAAAACTGAACACCAGAAATCCGAACAGGATCGCGTGCAGGCCGACCGAGGCCCCGAGAGGTCCGAGCCCGCTTCGCGTCAGCAGTTCTCGCATCCTCTTCTACCGTTCCTCCGCCTCTTTCGGAAACTCTGCCGGATCTGTCATGATTCCGATTTTTTGCGCACCCGATCCCTGTAATAGCGCCATGGCACGGACCACCACGCCGTGGGACACGGATTCATCCGCCCGCACCAGAACCGGCGTTTGCGGGGCCCTCCTTAGCACAGCCGCAGTTCGAGCCGCCGCCGTCTGGGCATCAACGGGCTCCTCACTCTCACCCACGTTCAGGTAAAGACGCCCTTCCCTGTCGACGCTCAGGACCAGCGGCTCGTTCTCCTGCTCCACGTCCAGCGGTTCTGCGTCTGCCTTTGGAAGATCGACCTCGATTCCCTGGGTCAGCAACGGGGCCGTCACCATGAATATGATGAGGAGGACCAGCATCACATCGATGTAAGGCACCACGTTGATTTCGCCCATCAGCCGCCTTTTTCCTCGCGGTCCGGCCACGGTTCAGGCCTCCTTGACTGTGCTGCGTGCGTAGCGCTGCAGGATGGTGGAAAACTCCTCCATGAAGGTGTCGTAGCGGCTTTCCAGCCGTCCTACGTCGTCCGCGTACCGGTTGTAGGCGATCACTGCCGGGATAGCCGCGAACAGGCCCATGGCCGTCGCAATCAGGGCCTCCGCGATTCCCGGTGCCACCATGGCCAGCGTTGCGTGCTGAACGTTACCCAGTGCCCGAAACGCGTTCATGATTCCCCATACGGTACCGAACAGGCCCACATAGGGACTCGTCGACCCGACCGTCGCCAGCATCGCCAGGTTCTGCTCGAGTCGGTCAACCTCGCGCATCTGGGAGACCCGCATCGCCCGCAGGCAGCCTTCGATGATCCCGCCAGGCGTGAGCCCTTCCTGGGAGCGCAGCCGACCGAACTCCCGGAATCCCGCCTCGAAAATGTTTTCCATGCCCTTCGATGCAGTTTCGCGACCGCTGATACGTTTGTAGAGGGCCGTAAGGTCAGTACCCGACCAGAATTCCGACTCGAAACGGTCAGCACTGCGCCTGGCATCCCGCAGGGCGCCGCGTTTCCGTAAGATAACCGCCCAGGACGCGATCGATGCCAGCAGAAGGGCCAGCATGACCAGTTGCACGATAGGACTGGCCTCGAGAACGAGACCCAAAAGCGACATGTCGGTTGTCATCCGGCCTGCTCCAGTCGTTCGATAATGTCCGGTGGAATCGCCCTCGGACGAAAACTTCCAGCCTCCACACAGGCGGCCTTCACCTGGCCCCGCGTGAGCAGATCACCCTCCGGCGAATTCCGCCGAATCTCCTGCGCGAATTCCATGGTCGCGCGCTGTGCGCCTTCCAGCTGCACGGTCACCTGCAGCAGATCGTTAAATTGCGCCGGCCGCAGGTAGCGAACCTCGGTGGAAACAATGACGAATATCAGGCCCCTATCCTTGAGGAGTCTCGTCTGATCCACGCCGAGGTGGCGGAGCCATTCCGTCCTCGCACGCTCCATGAACCGAAGATAATTGGCGTAATAGACCACGCCTCCCAGGTCCGTGTCCTCGTAATAGACCCTGACCGGCCAGGTAAACATGAGGTGTCCTTCAGAATTCCTGCCCCACGGGTCGGCCTATTCTGAGGGAGACGCGGCCGGGGGTCAAAAGTTCATACTTTGCAGCTATTTATCGCCGAAAAGTGACATACTTTGCGAAGTTTCCCTGCCGGCGGGCGTCGGCAGGCCGAAGTGAAGATAGGCCAGCCGGGTCGCCATCCGTCCGCGGGCAGTGCGCATAAGAAAACCCTGCTGGATCAGATACGGCTCCAGCACGTCCTCGATAGTCCCGCGCTCTTCCCCGATGGCGGCGGCCAGGCTTTCGACCCCGACCGGCCCGCCATCGAATTTCTCTATGATCGTCAGCAGCAGCTTGCGGTCCATCATATCGAAACCGCTGGGATCCACCTCCAGCATATCCATGGCGGCCTGGGCCACCGGTGATGTCACCTGGCCGTCCGCTTCCACCTGGGCGAAGTCCCGCACCCTTCGGAGCAGCCGATTGGCAATCCGTGGTGTGCCCCGGGATCGCGACGCGATTTCCCTGGCGCCCGCCTCGTCGATTGGCAATCCCAGAATCCCCGCAGAGCGGATCACGATACGGGCCAGTTCCTGTTCGCTGTAGAACTCCAGCCGCTGCACGATGCCGAAGCGGTCCCTCAGGGGCGAGGTCAGCAACCCGGCCCGGGTGGTCGCCCCGACCAGGGTGAAAGGCGGCAGATCGAGCTTGATGGATCTGGCCGCCGGACCCTCGCCGATCATGATGTCCAGCTGGAAATCCTCCATCGCCGGATACAGAACTTCCTCGACCACGGGACTGAGGCGGTGAATCTCGTCCACGAACAGCACGTCCCGGGGTTCCAGGTTGGTCAGGATCGCCGCCAGATCTCCTGGCCTCTCCAGCACCGGCCCGGAAGTGTGGCGCAGGTTCACGTCCATTTCATTGGCAATCACGTGGGCGAGTGTGGTTTTGCCCAGACCGGGAGGCCCGAAAATAAGCACGTGATCCAGCGCTTCCTCCCGCTGGCGGGCCGCCTCGATAAAAACGCTCATCTGCTTCTTGACCGCGGGCTGACCCACGTACTCGCCCAGGAGGCGGGGCCGGATCGCCCTTTCGATGGCTTCCTCCTCCCCTTGAACCGATGCGGAAATCAGGCGGTCCTGCTCGATCATGATTTACTGCTTCACCACGCCCTGCAGGGCCTGACGAATCATCTCCTCGGTGCTGATGCCTTCCCTGGGCACGGGTTTCAGCATTCTGGCAGCTTCCGCCGGTTTGTAGCCCAGGGCCACCAGGGCATCGTACGCCTCGTCCCCGGCCGATCCTGCCGTCACAGACTCCGCAGGCCCCGCGACCCCGAGGCCCTGCTCCGTGTCGAGCCGGTCGCGCATCTCCATAATGAGCCGCTCCGCGGTTTTCTTTCCGATCCCCGGGACCTTTACGAGAGTTGCCGAATCCTCGGCCATGACGCATCTTCGGAATCCGTCGACACTGATACCGGACAGGATACCCAGCGCCATCTTGGCGCCCACGCCCGAAATTCGCAGCAGACTCCGGAAAAGGCGCCTTTCGGCCTCGCTGCCGAAGCCGTAGAGCACGTGCGCGTCATCCCGTACCAGCAGGTGGGTCAACAGAAAAACTTCCTCGCCCACCGCGGGAAGGTCATAAAACGTCGACATCGGCGCTTCCAGCTCGTAACCCACACCAGCCACGTCAACCACCAGCATCGGCGGATGCTTCACCGCCAGCCGGCCCCGAAGAAACCCGATCACTTTTTCTCTTTCCCCATCATCTCATGCGCCGTGAGCCCCCTGACGGTCCGCATGTGAGCATGACACAGGGCGACCGCCAGTGCGTCCGCGGCATCGGCCTGCAGACGGCCCTGCAGACCCAGAAGGCGTTTCACCATCATCTGGACCTGCTCCTTTTCAGCCCCCCCCGTTCCCGTGACGGCCTGCTTGACCTCCCGGGCCGCGTATTCGTGGACCGGCACAGGACGAGCAAATGTTGCGCAGATGGCCGCCGCCCGAGCCTGACCCAGTTTAAGGGCGCTGTCCGCATTACGGTGCATGAACACCCGCTCGATGGCCACCTCCCGGGGCCGATGCTCGGAAAGCAGGACCGACATCTGGTCAAAAATCAACCGCAGGCGATCGGCAAAGTCATCGCTTTTCAGCCGAATGACTCCGCTCGAAATGTAACCGATTCTTGATCCGTCCACGCGTACCAGCCCGAATCCCGTGACCCGCGATCCCGGATCGATTCCCATGATGGTGAGTGACTCCGGCATCGGTACTCTCCTGTCATCCATCGGACAGGCGGTTGATCACCTCTTCTGAAAAATCGGCGTTACTGTACACGTCCTGGACATCGTCCAGTTCTTCCAGGGCGTCGAGCATCTTGAGAACCGTCGCCGCCTGATCGTCGTCCAGCTCGGCGGTGGTCGTCGGTCGCATGGTGACTTCTGCGCTGTCCGGCTCCAGCCCGGCTGCCGTCATCGCGTCCCTCACTCCCTCCAGATCCGACGGCTGCGTAATGACGTCCACGGTCCCGTCCTCGTTTGGCACCACGTCCTCGGCCCCCGCTTCCAGGGCGGCTTCCATGATCGCGTCCTCGTCACATCCGGCCGGATAGCTGATGACGCCGCAGTGGTCAAAGAGGAAAGACACCGAACCGTCAGAGCCCAGATTACCCCCGTATTTCGAGAAGGCGTGACGCACGTCGGCGGCGGTCCGGTTACGGTTATCGGACAGGCAGTCGACGATCACCGCCGCTCCGCCCACTCCATAGCCCTCGTAGCGGATTTCCGCGTAGGCTTCACCCTCGATTTCGCCGCTGCCACGCTTGATGGCCCGTTCGATGGTGTCCTTCGGAAGGTTCTCTGCCCGCGCCTTGTCGATCGCCAGTCGAAGGCGTGGATTGGCGGCCGGGTCGCCGCCGCCCATGCCGGATGCCACGGCGATTTCCCTGATCAATCTGGTGAAAATCTTGCCGCGTTTCTTGTCCTGTGCACCCTTGCGATGCTTGATATTGGCCCACTTGCTGTGACCTGCCATGCGGAACTTCCGAGAATCTCAAATCATTCAAAACAGCAACGCGCCGGCCGTGGCCTGACCGGCGCGTCTCGAAGGACGGGATTCTACTCGCGGCAGCCCTGCAGCGTCCACGAGCCTGCGGGGTCAGAAGCGGACCCGAAGCCCCACGTGGAACCCGGTATCGATCATGGTGTCCCCATCGTCGTCGAAATCCGTCTTGATCCGCCGCCAACCGAGATAGACCTCGCCGTCCCGCAGCACCGAGTATCCCGCCCAGGCTTCGACTTCGTAGAACTCGTCGGAATCGCCGAACGAAAGCACGCTGGGCCCGTAGAAAAGGCTGCCACCCACCAGGACCCTGTCATATTGCGGAAACTGGTAGCGAAGGAAGCCTCCCAAAGTCAGGCTGGACCCCTCCTCTTTCGATCCCTTGTCGTAGTCGGTGTAGTAAAACCGCGTACCCAGTCCGGCCGTGAGCGGGCGCGTGCCGCCCGCGGCGGAACCGGTCAGATAACCACCGAGACTGAGCGTCTCGCCCTTGTCAGTGTGATGCAGCCAGGAGCCGTCGATAAGAATGTTGTTACCGGTCAGCGGAAACTGGAGCGCCAGCCTGGCGGCATCATCACTCACGTTGATATCGGCTCCGGCGGCCAATGCCCGACCGGAAAGCAGAAAAATGCCAAAAACGGTGAGAAATCTGAACTTCATCGAGTCTCCATGTACTTAATCGAGAATGGTGTGGGCAAGGATCCGGGTATCATAACGGCATAGGCGTCCAGCGCACAGGCGAAATTGGCACAACGTCAGGAACAACTCGATACACGGTCTCCGGAGTCGGTGCTTGCCGTCGCCCGGGACCTTTTGGCGAGCGTGAAAACAGCCAACGACGAGTCCGGTTCACCGGCGGTCTCGAGGATTGCCAGGGATCTCCAGAAAATCCTCGATGGCCTGCGCCCGGACCCGGAGATCAGGGCGGCAGCGCTTCTCTATCCGCCCGCGGAGGCCGGGCTCATTTCCCTGGACGTGATCGGCTCGGACTGTGGACCCGACATCCAGCGCCTGGTCACCGAAATGGTCAAGCTCGGATCCTTCGGCCTGCCCGCTCAATGGCGACCGGACAGGCCCTTGCCCGCCGCCCAGGCGGAAACCCTGCGAAAAATGCTATTGGCTATCGTCGCCGACGTCCGCCTGGTGACCGTTCGGCTGGCTGAACAGTTACGCCGCATGCGGGCGGCCAAGCGAGCGCCGGAATCCGTCCGCCACAGGGTCGCCATGGAGACCCGCCTGATCTTTGCGCCACTGGCCAACCGTCTGGGAATCTGGCACCTGAAATGGGAGCTGGAAGACCTGGCTTTCCGATTTCTCGATTACGCAACCTACCGGGACATCGCCGCAGCTCTCAGGGAACGAAGACAGGAAAGGGAGCGAAGGGTCTCGGCAGTGATCGATTACCTCCAGAGAGAACTGGAATCCGTGGGTATCGATGCCGAGGTCCAGGGTCGCTCGAAACATATCTACAGTATCTGGCGGAAGATGCAGCGCAAGCGGGTGGGGCTGGAGGAAATTTTCGATATCAGCGCAGTTCGCGTGCTGGTCGACAGCATAAAGGATTGTTATACGGTGCTTGGCATCGTTCATGCCCGCTGGCCCTACGTGCCCGGGGAATTCGACGATTACATCGCGAACCCGAAAGGCAATTTCTATCGATCCCTTCACACGGCAGTCATCGGCCCCGGCGATCAGCCGCTGGAGATTCAGATTCGCACCCGGGAGATGCACGAGCACGCGGAACTCGGCGTCGCCGCCCACTGGCGCTACAAGGAGGGTGGCGGAACGGACCCGGCATTCGAGAAAAAGATCGGCTGGCTCAGACAGCTGCTGGAACCCTCGGAGGAAGGCGAGACAGACCGGGATTTCATCGATCGCATCCAGGCCGAGATTTTTGAAGACCGGGTTTATGCGGTCACGCCGGACGGTGATGTCATCGATCTGCCCGCCGGGTCAACGCCCCTGGATTTCGCTTATCACGTGCACACCCAGGTGGGTCATCACTGTCGCGGCGCCCGTGTCAACGGCCGCATGGTGCCGCTCACGTACCGCCTCGAGAATGGCGACAAG
>JASFOT010000061.1:0-8391 GCA_050116375.1 Gammaproteobacteria bacterium
GGGATCAGCGCGACGGACCCGATTTCCACGGCATGATCCGGGAACAGGAATTCCAGCTGTGAATCCCTCGCGCGGCCGCAACGCGGTCTGCCGCGCTCCAGAAAAGTCGCGAAGGCCTTGAGTTTCGCGCTCTGGCGCTCGACACGGCGAAGGAAGCGCGTGTCTTCGGCCTGCACAATATCCGAGGCATTGTGAAAGAGGACGGCCACTGTGTCGCTTGCACCGAAGTCCTCGCGGAGCACCTCCTCTACAGCCTCGATGACGGTTGCGGCGTCCCGCGCCTCGATCAGCCTCATTGCCAGCCGATGGACCTTGTCCGAGAGTTCGTGGTTGGATCTGGCGACCGAGATCAGTTCCTTGAGCTGACGGTCCAGCTTCCGGTTCTGCTCCCGCAACACCGACAGCTGGCGTTCTATCAGCGAGATGGCGCCCTCCCCCGATTCGTGGGTCAGCTCCAGTTGCGCGAGGAGTTCGGGGTGGCGGTCGAAAAAATCCGAGCGCTCGATAAGAAACCGCACCACCTCCTCTTCGGAGAGACTGTCCGGCGCGAGTGTGCTGGGCTGTTGACTCGTCATAGGCTGATAATTCCCTCGAAAACCTTTACTGCCGGGCCCGTCATCCAGAGATGATTGCCCGGTCCCTCCCATTCAATCTCCAGCTCGCCGCCGGGCAGCGACACGATCACTTTCCGGTCTGTCTGGCCCCAGTGGCGGGCAACAGCCGCGGCCGCGCTGGCACCCGTCCCGCAGGCGCGGGTTTCGCCACATCCTCTTTCATATACCCGAAGCCGGATCCTGTCGCGGCCCAGGACTTCCATGAAGCCCACGTTGGTACGCCGCGGAAAAGCGGGATGTGCCTCGAGTTCGGGGCCCAGGGTGTCCACCGGCGCGGAGGCCGTCTCCGCAACGGGGATGACGATGTGAGGATTCCCCATAGATACCGCGCCGAACCGGATTTCCCCGTCTCCAGCAGAGAGTGTATAGGATCGTGCCTGCGGGGATGCCGCAAAGGGCAGGGAGCGCGGATCGAAATCCGGTTCTCCCATGTCCACGGCAACGCGGCCGTCCTCCAGTACTCTTGCGGGGATCAGGCCGGCCGGGCTTTCCAGGACGAGATCGCGGCGACGCTTGGCGCTGGTTTCAAAGAATAGCCGTGCGACACACCGGAGTCCGTTGCCACACTGTTCGGCAGCCTGGCCATCGGCGTTGAATATTCCGAATCCCACGTCGCCCTGGCGGGAAGGGGCGTCCAGTATCAGTAACTGATCGAAGCCGATACCGGTGTGACGATCGGCCATTTCGCGGATATCGGCGGGTCGGGGGTCGAACGTCTGGAACCGCCGATCGATGACCACGAAGTCGTTGCCGAGTCCGTGCATCTTGACGAAACGGACGCCGGCCCGGGCCAGCGCGGCGCCGGGTGCCGCGGTTTCCGCATTCAAGCCGTGTTCCCGGGGGGGCTGGCTGGCGTTCTGTTCGGATTCGCTGTGACTGATGGCAGGTCGGCCTCCGGCGGGTGTCGTGCTTTCAAGATGAACTGCCGGTGATTATAGTGTCGGCGGCAAGTTCCAGACAGAGAACATGAAATATCGGGATCTCCGGGATTTTCTGACGCAACTCGAGGCGCGTGGTGAACTGCGCCGGATCGGGGTGCCCGTCAGTCCCAAACTGGAGATGACGGAAATCTGTGATCGCGTCCTCCGGCGGGGCGGACCTGCCCTTCTTTTCGAGAATCCGCAAGGCCATGAAATGCCGGTGCTGGGCAACCTTTTCGGAACGCCGGCCCGCGTGGCACTGGGCATGGGGCAGGAATCCGTCGACTCCCTGCGGGAGGTGGGCGAGCTGCTCGCGTTCTTGCGGCAGCCGGAACCTCCGAAGGGGATGCGCGACGCCTGGGACAAGCTGCCGATCTTTCGTCAGATCCTCAACATGGCTCCCCGGGAAATCCGTAACGGCGCCTGTCAGAGCACAGTGATCGAAGGTCCCGACGTGGATCTGGGGCGTCTTCCCGTTCAGACCTGCTGGCCGGGAGACGCGGGTCCGCTGATCACCTGGGGGCTGGTGGTGACCCGGGGACCCCACCGGCCCCGACAGAACCTGGGGATATACAGGCAGCAGGTCATCGGCCGCAACCGTGTCATCATGCGGTGGCTGGCGCACCGGGGCGGCGCTCTGGATTTCAGCGAGTGGCGGAAGGCCCGTCCGGGAGAGCCCTTTCCGCTGGCGGTAGCCCTCGGGGCCGATCCGGCAACCATACTGGCGGCAGTGACACCCATACCGGACAACGTCTCCGAGTATGCCTTTGCGGGCCTGCTGCGAGGCTCCAAGACAGAGCTGTCGCGCTGCCTGGGGAGCGAGCTGGACGTTCCTGCGACGGCAGAGATGGTGCTGGAGGGACACATCGCGCCGGACGACATGGCTCCTGAGGGGCCCTTCGGTGATCACACCGGGTATTACAACGAAGTGGAATCATTCCCGGTGTTCACCGTCGACCGGATTACGATGCGGGATTCGCCGATTTATCACAGCACCTACACGGGGCGTCCTCCCGACGAGCCCGCCATCCTGGGCGTGGCGCTGAACGAGGTATTCGTGCCCATACTGCAGCGGCAGTATCCGGAAATCGTCGATTTCTATCTGCCGCCGGAAGGTTGCTCGTATCGCATGGCCGTCGTGAGCATCCGAAAGCAGTATCCGGGTCACGCCGCAAGGATCATGATGGGGATATGGTCATTTCTGCGTCAGTTCATGTACACGAAGTTCGTCATCGTCACGGATGACGACGTGAACGTACGCTCATGGGAGGACGTGATCTGGGCGATGACCACGCGCATGGATCCCGCCCGCGATACCCGGATCATCGAGCGCACTCCCATCGACTACCTGGACTTTGCCTCCCCGGTGGCCGGTCTCGGATCCAAGATAGGATTCGACGCAACCGGCAAGTGGCCGGGGGAGACAGATCGGGAATGGGGCCGGCCCATCAGCATGGACGAAGCAACCCGGTGCAGAGTGGACGAAATCTGGGCGGACCTCGGCATCGATTGAGGTATCGGGACAACGGGGACGGAGGAAAGACAGGTGCGACATATCATCGTGATGAATGCCAAGGGAGGCTGTGGAAAGAGTACCCTCGCAACCAATCTCGCCAGCTACTACGCGGTTCAGGGACGCGACGTGACTCTCGCTGACTTCGATCCGCAGCGCAGCAGCCTGGACTGGGTTGAAACCCGCCCCGCTGACCGCCCGCCGGTGACAGGACTGGCCGCTTTCGAGGATGGCCTGAGGCATCTTTCGCGATCCACCGAGTACGTGATCATCGACGCACCGGCGCGTTCGCACGGACGGGAACTGACGGAGCTGGTAAAGCGAGCTGAAACCATCATTGTTCCGGTTCTGCCATCCGCTATCGACATGCGCGCCAGTCGCACTTTTATCGACGAGCTCCAGTCCACGGGAAAGGTTCAGCGCAGAAAGGCCAGGATCGCCGTCGTCGCCAATCGCATCAGGGAAAATACCCTTATCTTCGACGAACTCGACGCTTATCTCCGCTCTGTTGGCGTCCCTTATGTGGCAACTTTGCGGGAGGCGCAGAACTACATCCGGGCTTACGCCCGCGGCCTCGGGGTGTTCGAACTGCCGGAGTATCTGGCCTGGCCCGACTGGGAACAGTGGGGGCCGCTGGTGGACTGGCTCGATAGCAGGGCCTCGGTACCCTAGTTGGCGGCCCTGCGTTCGCCAAGGCTGGCCGCGATCCCTTCGTCAAGATCACGGTACCGAGGAACAAAGCCGAGTTCATGCTCCATGCGAGAGACGTCGACCCGACGTGACTCGGTGAGAAAACTGCGCATGGCGGGCGAAACGTTCCGCAACAGCTCGTCCAGGGGCAGCTGTGGCGGATTCTCCAGGCCCGCAATTCGGGCGACACGAAGGAAGTAGTCACCCATGGAGGCGTGCTCGCCGTCGCCCACGTTGAACACTTCCAGGGCTCCGCGGTAGCGAATAGCGGCCAGGCAGACGGCTGCAAGGTCGTCAACGTGAATCCGGTTGCCGGGCCCGGTGTCGCCCGGCTTCGGTATGGGTTGTCGCTCGGAGATTCTTGCCAGAGGCAGCCGGTCCGGCCCGTAGATACCCGGTACCCTGAGGATCCGGGCGTAGACTCCGTTGCGCGCCGCGTACTGCCGGACGCTGGTCTCGGCGGCCAGCCGTCTGCGGCCCCGGTCTGAAGACGGGGCCGGCTCGGTGTCCTCGGATACCGTGGCGCCTCCGCGATCCCCGTACACGGCTGTCGTACTCAGATACACGATACCTTTCGGCGGGGAGTCGAGGCTGTCCAGCCAGCGCAGGATTCGGGGGTCTGTGTCGCCGGAGGAAGGCGGGGGTACCATGTAGACATGAAATCCACCAGACAGCAGGAGCGGTTCGAAGGAACTGTCCAGATCCACCAGAGAGGTCCTGAAACCCTCTGCCTCGAGGGCTTTGCGGGCGGCTTCGCTGCGGACGATGGCATGTACGTCCTGTTGCGATTCCCGGCACATCTTCGCCAGACGTGAACCCGTGTAGCCGCAGCCTATGATGGTGATTGTTTCGTCTGCCATACCCTGGCTCCCAACAACGAGAAACTGACGCTGATTATCCATGACGCATAAGGTGACGTTGAAGCCGTCGGGACAGGAATTCGAGGTGCGCCCCGAAGAAACGGTCCTCTCCGCCGCCCTTCGCAGTGGTCTGAGCCTGCCGCACAGCTGTCGCGGCGGGAGCTGCCTCTCCTGCCGTGCCCGGATAACCGACGGACGGGTGACCTATCCGCGGGGTTTACCCGCTGCTCTTACCGCGGAGGAGGCGGCGCAGGGCTGGTCCTTGCTTTGTCAGGCCCATGCGGATTCGGACCTGACGATAGAGGCCGCGCCCCGGGAGATCCCCGGGAACATTCGTGTCCGCCGGTTGCCCTGCAGGGTGGATCGTCTGGAAAGACTCTGTGAGGACGTGATGGGGGTTTTTCTCAGGCTCCCCGGTTTCGAGCCCTTCGAGTTTCTGGCCGGTCAATACGTGGACATCCTTCTGGCGGACGGTCGGAGGCGCAGTTTCTCCATGGCCAATCCGCCCCGGGACAGCAATCTGCTGGAATTGCACGTCCGGCGGATTCCCGGCGGTCGTTTCACCAGGTATGTTTTCGACCGGCTGAAGGAGAGGGCGCTGTTGCGAATAGAAGGTCCTCTGGGTCACTTCTATTGGCGGGAAGAGTCGTCCAGGCCGGTAATCATGGTGGCGGGAGGCACCGGTTACGCACCGATCAAGGCTATGTTGCGACACGTATACGCGGATCACAGGTATCGGGATATCCGGTTGTACTGGGGCGTCAGGACTCTGGCAGATCTTTACGATCCCGGGATCGGTGACCAGAGGGACTGGAGCGGATTCCAATTTACTCCCGTGCTTTCCGACGCGCGTGCGGAAGATCATTGGTCGGGTCGAGCGGGGCTGGTCCACCGGGCAGTGCTGGAGGACCACGGGGATCTCTCGGCATTCGACGTTTATGTCGCCGGGCCCCCGGCGATGGTAGAGGCCGCCCGGGTCGACTTCCGGGCCGCCGGCCTGCCGGCCGAACGGCTGTTCTTCGACTCCTTTGACTACGCTTCCGACAGCGAAGACTCTCCCAGGGGCGTCTGACTCAGGTTCGCCGATCGGTATCGGGCGCTTCCAGGGCGGGTAGTCGAGCCGCTGCCGTGGCCGTTTCCAGCCCAAGTCTGAACGCCTCTGCAGCGCCGTCCTCTTCTCCCATGGTCTGCAGCAGCTGGCCATACAGCCGGTAGCCCACCGGGTCGGGATGCATGCCGAGACTGGTTTCCAGATAACTCCTGGCCTTTCCCCAGAGCTGGTTCTGGATGCAGAGACGGGCCGCGGAGAGAAGCAGCACAGGATCCTCGCCCCGACGGGTCAGCCAGGCTTCCGCGTGGGAGAGGTGAGCCCGCGGATTGCTGGTCTCCAGCACCCCGTAGGTATCGACCAGGGCCGGGATCCATGCTGTTTTCAGAAACTTCCGGATGGTCTTTTCCAGCTTGTCATGATCGCCGCAGGAGGCCGCCGCCCGGGTATATGCCGTGATGAGGGATGGCCTGGTCCGCAGGGCCTTGGGAAGGGTCTGCCATAACTTTTCAACACGCTGTGAATCCTTTTCGCCCGCGGCGTTGGCGAAGAGCGCCGAAGCGCTGTCTTCCAGCAGGGCAGCCACTTCCTGTGGCTCCAGTGTCTTTGCGCGGCTCAGCTTCGGCAGCAGCGACTCCAGGTCCTGCCACCGCTGCAGCTTGCGGTAAGCTTCAGCCGTCAGTGCCAGACCCCGCCCGTTGCCCGGAGTCTGGGCCTCCAGTCGTGCCAGGGTTCCGAGGGCTTCTTCGTATTTGCCGCGCTCCATCTGGTATTCGGCCTGCGTAACCAGAATGGCCGGCGCGGCGTCGGGTCGCCTCTCCAGGGCCAGCTTCAGCCAGTTATCCCTGCGCTGCTCCGAGCCCAGGGTCTGTGCAGCCTTCGCCGCCGTCAGGTAATTGACCAACGGCGCCCCGCTGTTGCCCGCGCTACGTGCCAGCAGACGCTCGCCTCTGGCCGCGTCGCCTTCCGCGACCGCTATTAGTCCCTTTGTCAGGCGATCCCGGGCCCGATTTTCCCTGTAATGACCGGCGGCCTGGCCCAATTGGCGCGGCGCCTTCCACAGCCGGACGATCATCCGGATGGCGAGGTAGAGCAGCGCCAGGGCCAGGACGAGACCGGGGACAGACATTTCCACGGCGTAGCCGCGCATATTGATCAGAACGTAGCCGCTGTCCTCCAGGAGGAAGTGGGCCAGAAAGGCGCCCAGCAAAAGGGCCAGGAGGATCAGGAGCCCGGTTTTCATGGGTTCTCGACGCTCTGTATCGCTGTGAGCGCCCGCAGTGATCCCGAGACATCGGGCAGTTCAATCTCGATTTTTCGGTCCCCCAGTTCGTCGAGGGCCGAAACGAACGCCTGGACGGACGCATCATCCCGGTTGAAGTATTCCTCCGTCCAGCTCACCGCGGAATCCAGACTGGCCTTGTAGGCCGAGGTCTCGCCGCTCAGCGCCGCGATTCTGGCGGCCTGTAGCTCGAGTTCCAGGCTCCGTCTCAGGAAAAAGGACTCATCGGCGGACAGCATCGGTGCTGTACTTCCCGTTGCCTTGTGGACGCTGAAGATACTCGAGAAGAAGTCTCCGATCCGGGCTTTCAGTCTTGCCCAGCCCCCGACCGGTTCCGTTTCCCCGGTGGCGGCAGGGCCACTCCTTTCCTGGCCGGCCAGAGGCAGCGAGTCGACGCGTTTTGACAGGCTTCCGAGGCGCAACGCGAGACCCTCCACGTCCGCTTTGGGGACGGCGGTCAGCGCCAGGATATCGTCCGCCAGTTGTTGCCGCAGAGGCTGGAGTCCCGGTCTGTCGATAGTCAGGAGCAGCTTGTCCGCCTCGGCCAGAGCGGCCAGGGCGGCCACGGGGTTTCGAGCAAGCGTGACCTGCTGGTTGGCAACCCGCAGCAAATGTTCCACCTCCGCAAGCCGCCAATCCGGCGCTTCCGGTTCCGAGACCGGGGCGGCCAGCCGCTCGACCCGCTTTTCGATGTCATTCAGCCGCCCGGAGAGCTGCTGATCCTGGCTGCGAAGCTCGTCGAATTGCGTGCGATCCGAAAGGCGCCCGGCTTCCACGGCGCTGAACTGCTCCTCCAGTTCTCTGGTCTTGCGCTCCAGCTGTCCCAGATTGCCGGATAGATCGGCGCGCAGAGCATCGGCACCTTGCGACTCCATCCTTGTCAGCCAGGCAACGTAAGCGGACGCTCCGACAGCTCCCAGGGCGATCAGGATGGCGATTACGGCCAGAACACGGCCTGTCTTAGGCCTGGACGATTTCGGCGACGGAACCTCGCCCGGTGGCGCGGCGCCCTGCGGCGCCCGGTCTTCCTCGTCGGCCGTGGACAGGGAATCAGTAGACGATTCCCGGCGGAGATCCCGGTCCTGGTCCGCCGGCGGCGTTGTCGACCCGGATGTTTCGGTTTCTGTCGGCGGAGAAGGCTCGTCGGGGGATTTGGGGTCGTTCATTATCTTGTTTCCGGGCGGGCAGCAGAATATCGCGACCGACCGCGCCAGGATGCGATTGCTTCGACCAGTGAACGGTCATCCGGTCCCGGCGCGAGAATTCGCTCGGCTCGGTGCCGCAGTTCCTCCGATCTTTGTACCACACGACGACTGGCCGTCACCAGCGGCGTGGAGCGGAGAAGATCGCCGAATTCGTCGCCGAGATCGTCGTAGAGGGCCTCGAGGAGCTGAACACTTGTCGCCGTATACAGGTCCACGCCCCCCTTTTTCCAGCGAACAAGGAGTTCGGTCCGTTCGGCGT
>JASFOT010000062.1:0-8387 GCA_050116375.1 Gammaproteobacteria bacterium
TTCGATGCCGAACAGGTCCGAGGTCAGTTCGAAGATGCCGTCCCGCACCCGGCTGTAATCGAAATAACGGCGCAGTTCGTCGCCCGACACCCGGTATCGGCTGTCCAGCAGCTTCTGCGTCAGGTAATCGGTTTGCCAGGCGGACACCCGGGCGGCTCCGGGATCGCTGATCTTCAGCTGGCGCAGCAGATCTTCGTGGTCAGCTTCGGCCCGAGGGCGAGAAATTTCCAGAGCGCTGTCGACAAAAGCTCTTGCGCGTTCCTCGTCCCTGATCATCTTGTCGGCGGCGGCCCGGTCGGCCCAGCTGGAAAAACCCTGAAGCCGCGCGAGCTCGTTTCTTTTCCGCAGCAGTTCCTCCAGGATCGTCCGGTTTTCCGGATAGCCTCGGTTGTTGAACTCGATAAAAAGCGCTCGGCGGAGATCGTCCCGCTCGGCGTAGCGCATGAAGGGACGATAGTGGGGATAATCCGTTGTCACTCTGAATGTGCCGTCTGGCCGTAGAGAGAGCTGTTCGATCCAGTCATCGGGCAGGCCCGCGAGCGCCTCACGGGACATCACGGTGATGAAGCGGACATCTTCGGTGATGTTTTTCCTGAATGTCTGCTGGAGCGCGGATATGTCGTTCTCGAGTTGCCGGATTCGCGCCCGAATCGCCTCGTCCTGGTGCACCCCCGCGAGCCGGAAATCCCTCAGCGTCAGCTCGACGAACCGCTGTGTTTTCGGATCGGCGCTGGAGACGTCGACCCGGTTAATCAGCTCATAGAGTGGCCGGGAGAGCCGCGTGCGGATCCGCAGATCCAGGTATCGACGCTCGCAGTCAGATGCCGCCTGCCGCAGCGCCCGGTCCGGATGCACGCGCTGCATGACGGTGGCGTGCTGAACGCCGTCGAAAACCTTCACCAACAGCAGGTTGTAGGGTCGCAGGACGCCATCCACGGCTGTCGGACCCTGGTAATCTTCCAGTTCCTCCAGAATTACCGTCGCGTCCGTGACGGCTGACAGGCACTCGATCGCCAGCTGCCGGGCCGGGCTCACGTCTTCCTCGCTTTTCCCGACGGGGGCCAAGTCCGCCGCTTTCCGGCCGGTATTCGCATGCCCGGCGCTGCAGCCCAGGAGACAGAGGATGACGATCGTGTAGGTCCGGGCTGGAATCATGAAACGGTGTGCGAGTGTTCTAACCCGGTCTGCTTGTCCGCAGGATGGGCGGGCCGCCGAAATTAATGGCATGTGCGAGCGAGCGCAAGATCGCCGCGGCGGCCCGACGGCCCCCGGCGGTGACCCATAGACCTCGGCCTCCCCGGGGTCGTCTCGTGTAAAGTATTCGCACCAAACCAAAGGAACGGGGGCTGTCACGGGGTCAGGCGATGGACTGGATCGACCAGGTCTTGCGTTTCACGCATATCACGTTCGGCTTTGCCGCGCTGACAGCGTTCTGGATGCCGATCCTGACCCGCAAGGGCGGGTCGGTCCACGTTCGGTTCGGAACCATATTCGTGCGCTGCGCCTGGGTTGTGCTGGCTTCAGCCGGCCTGGCCGTGGTGTATCACACCCTGGAACTCGCCATCGCGGGATACAGCCCCCTCGACCAGCCGGCGGTTTACGCATTCCTGGTGTTTCTCGGCTATCTGGCATTCGTGACGTGGGTCAACCTGCGTCATGCTTACGGCGTCCTTCGATTCAAGGAAGATCCGCTGGCCATGAGTACCGGCGCCAATCACCTGCTCGCCAGGCTGGCCATGCTCGCCAGCGCTTTTCTGGTGGGATTCACCCTCTGGCTCCGGCCGCCGAACATGTTCGTGTTCGTCGCGCTGGCTCCGGCGGGCTATGCCACAGGTCGCTCGATTCTGCGCTACATCAGCGAGCCGCCCGTTTCCCGCATGGCCTGGCTGTACGAGCATCTGGGAGGCATGCTCGCCGCAGGAATCGCTTTTCACACCGCTTTTGCGGTGTTCGGGGCCCGCCAGCTGTTACAGCTGGATTTCAGCGGCTGGATTGGCGTGATTCCGTGGGTATTGCCGGCCGCGGTCGGCATCCCGGCTATCGCAATCTGGACGCGGCATTATCGGCGTCGGTTCGATGATTTTGCGATTTCCGAATCCGGTGCCTGACAGGCTGCGCCCGGACAGGGCCGTGTCCGGGCGAAGAAATTCGTCGGTTCCGGGGGCGCATGGATGGCGGTGCCGACTGCTGGTTATGGCAATGATGCTCGGCGGTTGTGCCCTGTCGCCACCGCCGGACGAGAGGCTCCACAGCACTCTGTGGGTCCAGACCAGCGCGGAATATGCCATTTCGACCCGCCAGGTTTACAGGCTGGCCACCGATGCGCTGGGTCCCGCGCTTGCGGATCCTGACCGGCACGGCCTCGAATCACCGCTGTCCGCGGCCGACTTGCCGCCCGCAATTATCGTCGACGTGGATGAAACGGTGCTGGACAACTCCGGGCACACGGCGAGGATGATCCTCGCGCGGCAGGGGTTCACGACGGAGAGCTGGCGGGCCTGGGTGCGAGAAGCCTCCGCGCCGGCCGTGCCGGGAGCCGTGGACTACCTGCAGGCAGCCGCGGCTCGCGGTATCACCGTCTTCTACGTCACCAATCGTCACCACGATCTGGAGCAAGAGACGCGCCGAAATCTTGCCGCGGTGGGCTGTCCCATCGAGACCGGCACAGATGTGGTTCTGACCCGGCAGGAAGCGCCGCACTGGGGGCGGGACAAGACCAGCCGGCGGGAATTCGTCGGCGCCCGGTACCGCGTTCTTCAGATGGTGGGGGACGACCTGGCCGATTTCATCGCCCTGCCCGAGACTATTGACGACGAAAAACGCGTCGAGCTGGGAGAGCGCTACGAGGATCGCTGGGGCAGTGCCTGGTTCATGATTCCCAATCCCATGTATGGCAGCTGGGAACGGGCGCTCATGCAGGGAGGCGTTTCATTGTTCAACAGGCCGATGGAGGAGAAGTTCGAGCACCTGGAGACGAAAAAGTGACGGGCTCACTCCACGGCGAAGCACTCGAGCAGCCGGCGGGCGCCCTCTCGATCCCCGGTGATTTTCAACATGGCCGTTCTTTCTGCCTCTTCCACGGACAAAGCGCCCGTCGCGAGCTGCCATCCCGTTGAAGAATCCATCTCGATTTCGGCATCCGGATTTCCGAGGCGGCCGGGTCTGATACGCAGTTCCCGGCCAGCCAACTCGAGGATTGCGGGCAACCCGTTCAGATCTAGCTGATAGCGGCCCGTTGCGACACTTCCCGGCCCGGGACGGAAAAGCGCTTTCATCGCCAGCAGATCCCACTCCGGACGGCTGCGTTCGGCGTTGCCGGCTGGCAGACGTGTCCTCATGCCCCAGCGGGTCATTGCCAGGATGGGGGCCTCGAGCCCGCGGCCGGCGTCGGTAAGGCTCCAGCGGTGGGCGCCGTTCTCCGGAAGCTTCTCGACGAGGCCGAGCTTTTCCAGCCACCTGAGGCGGTCAGCCAGAAGATTCGTGCCGATGCCGGCGAGTCGCTCCTGTAATTCGCCGTAGCGCAGCGGCCCGAGCAGCAGCTCCCGAACGATCAGGAGCGTCCAGCGCTCGCCCACGGCGTCCAGGCCGCGGGCCAGGGGGCAGGTCTGTTGATAGCTGCGACGGGGCATCGATGACTCCCGGAGGGGCGGACTGGCCAAGAGGCTATATTAAATTAAAGTAGTATATTTTTTTAAAGTGATTGCTGACCAGACGTACAGGAGCCGTTGTGTCGTCAACCGGCGGATTCATTTCATGAAGGACCGGTGCGGCACCCGGGGCCCGTCGGGAACCGTGTGTAACTGCCCGCTCCGCATGGGGTTTTACATAATCCGCAGTTCGGCACGGCAGATTGGCCGGGCGGTATACTCGCATGAAAAAGAGGATGGTTCCTTTGGCGGAGACGATATGAATAACAAGAAACCGTGGTACCTGACCCTTGTATTGACGTGCTGCACCGTGTGCGCCTCCACAACCCTCGCCGGGCCGCCGGATCGCTCTCTTGTATCCGGCCGGGTCAATGTGATGACCCAGAATCTTTACGTCGGCGCTGATCTTTTCAAAATCCTCGAGGCCCAGGTGCCCGAGGAGATCCCGTTGAAGGTGACGGAGATTTTTCTCGATATCCAGGCGACCGATTTCGAGGACCGTGCGGGAGCCATCGCCGAGCTGGTAGCGAAGCAGGATCCCCACCTTATCGGCCTGCAGGAAGTCTCCAACATTTTCGTCCAGTGTCCTGGAGACGCCGTTGTGGGAAATCCGAACCCCGCAGAGGAGCTGTATGCAGACTACCTGACGTTACTCCTCGACGCGCTGGAGGCCAGGGGGCTCGACTACTCCGTTGGCGCCGAGGTCACCAATGCAGACGTGGAGGTACCGGCGGTGGCCTACGATCCGTCGACCGGCGCTCCGGTCCTCGAAGGGTGCACGCCGCCGGCGGCGGCCCCCTTCATCGACGTGAGGCTGGTGGACCGGGACGTCATCCTTGTGCGGTCCGACGTGGACTACAGCAGTCCCCTGGGAATGAATTTCACGATTAATCTGACGGTGCCGACGGAAGCGGGACCGGTGGAGTTCACCCGCGGCTGGACGGCGCTCGACGCCTCGGTCAACGGAAGGACCTTTACCTTCTTCAATACCCACCTGGAGGTAAGCGGGAGCCCCTTTGCCCGCGCCGTCCAGTTTGCCCAGGCGTCCGAGCTGATCACCGTGCTGGGCACCCTGGATACGACCATCATCGCGGTGGGCGACTTCAACTCTTCCGCCGCCGACGGTGCATTTGTCGAATGTGCCACGCCCGGTCAGAATCCGGGTGATCCGCCGGTCTTCTTTCCGTGCCCGACGCCCTACGAGGTACTGAGCCTCAACGGCTATGTCGATACCTGGAATCAGCGTGGCGGACCCTGGGATGCGGGCTTCACCTGCTGCCAGGACGATCTCCTGGACAACGAAGACTCGGCCCATGACGAGCGTATAGACCTGATCTGGGTGCGCCCCGCTGCCGGCCATTACGGCGGACCGGTGGCGCGGGGCGTCACGGCCGGGACTCTGGGGGATCGCCCGGAGGACAAATCGGCAGGCGGCCTGTGGCCGTCGGATCACGCGGGCGTCGGTGCCCGGATGACGATCCGCGTTCCGCGCTGACCGCGAAGGGCCGTTCGCAGCGTTTGGACAGGGGCGCCAGAGGGCGCCCCTCTTTTGTCCCGGGCGGTCCATAATTCCCGTTCATGGGTAAGCTTCATTTTCAGGGCTCCGCCATGAGGATGAAGCGCCCGGAGGTCGAGTGCGGCCGGGGTCGAATGCGAATTTCGGGATCATTCGCGACCATGTTTGTGGCAGAGTCCGCAGGTATGGAGATATCAGGCGGTATAGAGGGTGATGGCAGGGGACAAGCGTAGCGTATCGTGGACCCGAGCCGCATTGGCTGTCGCCGGCATCGTGGTTCTGCTGTGGGTGCTGGCTACCGGTCGCCCGCCCCGTTCCACCATGCTGCTGCACGAGATCTACAACCTCGGGCATATCCCTCTTTTCGGGCTCATTGCCCTTCTTGCCCTGTCCGCGTCCCGCGCCCTGTTCCCGGGTCTGTCGTCCCGCCCTTTCTCACACTATCTGATCGCCTTTGTATCCGTCGCCTGGATCAGTCTTGTCTCGGAAGTCATGCAGGTCGGTGTCGCCGGGCGTCAGGCTGAAGTACAGGATGCGGTCCACAACCTGATCGGGGCAATTTGCTTCCTGGCCATCTGGTCGGCATTCGATACCCGGCTGTGGACGTCGGACACTCGCGCGCCCCGGGGCCTGCTCGTCGGGGCGGCCCTGTTCGCCCTGTTCGTGTCCTTCTGGTCTCTGTTCGAACTCGCCTGGCTCTATGGCATGAGAGCGGCAGCGTTCCCGGTTCTGGTTGACTTCGACGGCCGATGGCAGAAACCGTTCCTGCTCTCCCCCCGCGCAGTGGTCAGCCAGGTCCCGGCGCCGGCAGCCTGGCAGCAAAAGGCCGGCGAGACAGTCGCCGAAATTCGTTTTCCCCAGGAGCGATGGCCCGGGGTCACGATTCGGGAGCCGTATCCCGACTGGACGGGCTACTCAGCATTCCGGATGCAGGTTTATTCCGAGCGAAAAGATCCGGTGCCCCTGACCCTGCGAATCGAGGACATCAACAGTACGCACGAGTACAAGGACGGCTTTAATCGGACCATCGCCATTCAGCACGGCCACAACGAGGTATCCGTCCCGCTGGCGGATACTCTCCAGTCGTCCGGCGGTCGCGTGATGGATCTCAGCCAGATATCCCAGCTGACCCTTTTCACATCCCGCCCGGAAGATCCATTTCGGCTTTACATGAGCGACGTCTGGCTCGAGTAGTTCTCACGCCCGCACCAAGTCTGCAACAGACACCCCTCATAGTAAGAGCCTGATCGCTTCAGACTTCTTCCATGAAGACCTGGCAGGTTTCCAGGGCCTGGTCGTTTTCCGGGATGTCCTCACAGAGAGAATCCACGTGTAACTGGATTTCCCTGATCTGCTCGTCGTAAGCGCCGTCGATATTCCACTCCGACAGCCGTGCCCCGAGCCGTTTCATAATCCGCCCGGTTCGGTTGTAGAAGGCATCCTGCCGACCGTCGAGCTCTCCGAGGAGCTGATCGGTTGCCGCAGCGATCGTTTCGGCGTCTTCCGGCGTCAGCCGAATGAGGCCGTCCACGTAGTAATAGCCCCACTGGAACCGGGTTGCGGGCCCTTCTGAAGTCTCGTAACCCTTCTTCAGCCAGGCCAGGGCTCCCTGGGTGTCGCCGGCCTCCTCGTCCAGCTTGGCCAGGCTCGGCATGAAGTAGTAGGGCTGCTTGGATTTATCGAGTTCCTCCAGCAGCAGCTGCCTGGCGTACTCGGACTGGCCCGATGCAGTGAGAACGTACCAGGCCGCGTTCATGAAGGATTGGCGCTGATAGATCGATTCGGCCTGCGTGTTGGCTCGATCTACTTCCGCCCGGGCTTCCGCAGCCATTGAATCGGGCACCTCCTGGTCTGTGTCCAGGGTTGCGAACTTCAATTTCACGTACTGGGTCCAGAGTCGATCTGCCACCGAGGTTTCCGGGTCCGCGGCCAGGGCATCCAGACGAGCGTTCCATGCGGTCACGATTAGCTCCCGCTCCGCGGTGTCCGCCAACGTCAGGCCGGCGACCACATCGCCTGAATAGGAAATCACCAGGGGCAGGTTGGCCTTCGACAGCTGTTCATCGGCCAGGATCAGCATGACCCTCTCCAGGGCCGCCTGCTTCTGGGCGTCGCTCATTGTGTAGGCATTTTCAGGGTCCTTGTCCGCCGCCAGCGCCGCTCGCAGATATTCCGCGTAGAGGCGGGCTGAAGCCGCCTCGAGATCGGGCGGGCAGGTTTCCGCCATTTTGCGAAAGGCCTCGACCCGGTCGACTCCGGCAAGCGCCCTGTCGTTGTCCTGGGACCAGGAGTAGAAGCCGAGCAGGCGATAGTCGTCCTTGCCGACGTTCTCGTCGGAGAGGACCGCCTGCACGATTTCGGAAACCGGTCGTATTCCCTCCAGCGTAAGATCGAGGACGTTCGCGTAGAGGCCGATATCGAGCCCGCCCGGAATGCGTGTCAGCTCGCGGCCGTCGGGGCTGAAGACGATCACGGTCGGATAGCCCAGGACCCCGAAGCGATCCCCGTACTTTTGCGCCCGTTCCGTGTCGCCGTCCAGGTAGACGGGGATGAACAGGCGGGATTTCTGGATGAACTCGGGCCGGCTGAAGATCTGATCCTTGATCTGATGGCAGGGCGGGCACCAGGCAGCGCCCCAGTAGAGGAACAGAGGCTTATCCTGATCGAGAGCGGCCTCGAAGGCCGCGTCCACCGAGCCTTCGTACCACCGGATACTGTCTCCGGCCACGACCCCCGGGGCCGCTTCGTCTGCCGTCTCGGGCTGTGCCTTCTGTCTGGATTCGGCCTGAGCGGGCGGTGAATCCGAGCGGCCGCAGCCGGTAACAGCGAGGGCGATGCAGAACGCGACCAGGGCTGCTGAAATATTTTTCATCTGAAGGTTCAGCCAGGTTTGAGGTTATTCTTTCCGACTCCCGATGGTTTGCGGGGTTTCGTCGGCTCGTTGCGGGCGCAGTGTAATACCGGCGACCAGGCTGCGCCAACCGTCGGCTATCCGATCCATCGGCAGTTCCCGCGGCCTTCGATCAATCTGGACCCGGTACAGGCAATCCGTGAGAAGAAGATTCCGACTACCTTGTTTGCTGAGCCTGATCCTCCTTTCGACGGGCTGTCTGCCCGGCGGCGACGAGACGTCGCAGGAACAGGCCGGATCGTCCTGGAAAGGCCAGCGGGTACCGGAGGGCTCTCTTCCGCGACAGGTGATTCCGGAGAGCTGTTCGCTGCGG
>JASFOT010000063.1:0-8371 GCA_050116375.1 Gammaproteobacteria bacterium
CTGTCAGAGGACAGGGTCATCCGGCTTCTGGCGTCCGGCGGACATTCGCGTTCTGACGTCGTCCTTGGCATCGGCGACGACGGGGCCGTGCTGGCGCCGCCGCCGGGCAGGCAGCTGGTCAGCGTGCTGGACACTCTCAACGAAGGCGTGCACTTTCCGGCCGGCATGGACGCCGCCGCAGTCGGGCACAGGGCTCTCGCGGTCAATCTCAGCGATCTGGCCGCCATGGGGGCCGAACCCGCATGGGCGAGTCTCTCCCTTTCCCTGCCCGAGACCGATTCCAAGTGGGTAGAGTCCTTCGCCGCAGGCTTTCACGGTCTGGCAGACCAATGGGATGTCTCGCTGGTGGGCGGCGATACTGTCCGCGGTCCCTTGAGTGTTTCAGTTCATCTGGTGGGGTTCGTGGATCCCGGCGCAGCCCTGACGCGAAGCGGAGCCCTGGAGGGCGACCTCGTGTACGTCACGGGCTGGCCCGGCGAGGCCATGGCGGGTCTCCGAGTTCTGGAGTCCGGCGGATCCATCTCGTCGCCTCGCCTGGAAAGACGGTTTGTCCGGCCCGATCCTAGAGTGGCAGAGGGGCTTTCGCTGCGTGGGCTGGCGACCGCGGCCATCGATCTCTCGGATGGTCTCGGCACGGATCTTCAGCGGCTCGCCGTGGCCAGCGGCGTTCGTATTTCGATCCGCGTCGAGGACCTGCCCGCGTCCCGGGAGATCGCGGATATCTTCGGCGCCGAATCGGCGCTGGAACTCACGATCTGCGGCGGCGATGACTACGAGCTCGCATTCGCCGTGCCGCCGCAGCAGGAAGACCGGTTGCTCCGGTTGGCGGAGCACTGGTCCTGCGACTTGACCCGAATCGGCCGTGCGGAGGCGGGTGAGGGGCTGGCATTCACCAGGGAAGGGCAGGCGTACCCCGTGGACATGTCTCGCGCCTGGCGACATTTTGGGGAGCAGACGTGAAGCGGGTCAGCCCCGGGATCGTTTTCACCGACCCGGTTCATTTTTTTGCGTTTGGCTTCGGGGCCGGTCTCGCTCCTCTGGCGCCCGGGACGTTCGGTACGGTGGTGGGCGTGTTAATCGGCCTGGGTCTCGCGCCGCTGGGTCTTTTCCCGCGGGCCCTGCTGGTAGCGGCAATCTGCGTCGTCGGGGTGTGGTTGTGCGGGGAGAGCGCCCGTCGCCTCGGAGAGCATGATCATCCCGGAATCGTCTGGGACGAAATTGCCGGCTATCTCCTGGCGATGCTTGCGGCGCCTCCGGGCTGGCTCTGGATCCTCGCGGGATTCTGTCTTTTCCGGCTGTTTGACATCTGGAAACCCTGGCCTATACGGGATCTGGATCACAGCCTGGGCGGCGGAATCGGTATTATGCTGGATGACCTGGTCGCGGGGGTTTACGCGGCAGCGGTGCTGCTTGCCCTCCGGCTTCTGCCGATTGGATGAGGTGGCCCGAGAGAAATGAACCTGCCTGACAAGATTGGCAAATATCGAATCATCAACGAGGTCGGCAGGGGCAGCACCGGCACCGTCTACCTGTCCCATGATGCCTATTACGGCCGGGACGTGGCGATCAAGCTCTACAGCGCGGAGATTTCCGGGGAAGACGAGGGCAAGGCCCGCAATACCCGCAAGATGTTCTTCACCGAAGCCCAGATGGTGGGCCATCTGCACCATCCCAACATCCTGCCAATCTACGATGCCGGCGTCGAAAAGGATCGTTACTACGTCGTCATGGAGCATGTCCACGGCGCCCGCACGCTGGCCACCTACTGCAAGGTGGGTAATCTTCTGCCGCTGGACGACGCTCTCAGGATCGTGTTCACCTGCGCGAGGGCGCTGCACTACGCCCACTCCCGGGGCGTCATCCACCGGGACATCAAGCCCAGCAACATCATCCTGACCCTGGATAACCAGGTGCGGATCATCGATTTCGGCATCGCCCTGTGTGCCGACTCGGAAATTTCGCGAATCGACGGCATTGCCGGTTCACCCAGCTACATGTCGCCGGAGCAGGTGAAGTCGGAGGAAATCACGGCCCGGTCCGACATCTACTCCCTGGGCGTCGTGATGTATGAACTGCTCACGGGCAAGCGTCCCTTCAGGGCTTCCAATCTGGCGAAGCTGCTGCAGCAGATCGTCTACGCCACGCCTCCGCCGATACACCAGCTGCGCAGCGAGGTGAGCGAGGATCTCGAGGATACGGTGATGCGGGCGCTGAGGAAGCCGCCTGAGGAACGCTACAAGAACGGACTGGAGTTCGCGGCGAAGCTGACCAAGGTACATCAGCAGCTGCGGAACCAGCAGAAAGATTACGACGAGCAGGAGCATTTCGATATCCTCCGCGGGCTGCGTTTCTTTCACGATTTTTCCCACGGGGAGATCCGTGAACTGATGCGTGCCGGCGAGTGGCTCTCTTACGCTGACGGCCAGCAGATCGTGAAAGAAGGCGATCTGGACGACCGCTTCTATATCATCGTGTCCGGAGATGTGGCCGTTATGAGCGGCGGGAAAATCGTCGGTGGCATGGGGGCCGGCGAGTGTTTCGGCGAGACCAGCTACGTCCTGGATGCGACACGCCGTGCCAGTATTGTGGCCCGTGACGATGTCACCTTGCTTCGGCTGAGTTCCACGCTTCTGGAGACGCTGTCCACGTCATGCCAGCTGCGTTTCAACCGGGTATTCCTTCGGACCCTGATCAGCCGCCTGCAGGGCGGAGGCCAGGCCCCGCAGTAATACTCGACGCCCTGACGGGTGATGTTTTTTCTGGGCCCCAACTATCGGAGATAGTAACTCTAAACCATCAGGTTACAGAGTTATTTTAAAGTTGATTATCTGAAACTTCAGGCGGAAATTTCTTCCGCATCCTTATCCCTTTCGATCAATGCGTAGGCCGAATGGTTATGGATTGACTCGAAGTTCTCCGACTCCACCGTGTATCCCCGAACGCGCTCGTCCCTGTTGAGGCGCACGGCGATGTCACGCACGATGTCCTCCACGAACTTGGGATTCTGGTAGGCACGCTCGGTGACGTATTTTTCGTCCGGTCGCTTGAGGATCCCGTAGAGCTCGCACGAGGCTTCCTGCTCCGCAATCTCGATCAATTCCTCGATCCACATGAAACTGCCGATCTTGGCGCAGATGGTGACATGGGACCTCTGGTTGTGGGCCCCGAAATCAGAAATCCGCTTCGAGCACGGGCAAAGACTCGTGACGGGAACGACGACCTTGATGTAGATGGTGTTGCGGCCCTCTTTCCGCTCCCCGATCAGACTCGCCTGGTAGTCGAGCAGGCTCTCGACGCCGCTCACGGGGGCTTTCTTCAGAACGAAATAGGGAAAACTCATCTCGATATGACCGGAGTCGGCATCCAGCCGCTCTGTCAGCTCGGACAACATGTGCCGGAAAGACTTGACGCTGATCTCCCGCTCGTGATTGTTCAGAATTTCCACGAACCGCGACATGTGCGTGCCCTTGAAATCGTGGGGAAGATTCACGTACATGTTGAAGTTGGCGACGGTCTGCTGATCCCCGCCGCTGCGGTCCCTCACCCGTACCGGGTGATAGATGTCCTTGATGCCCACCTTGTTGATGGGTATCTGGCGCAGATCAGCACTTCCCTGGACGTCCTCGATTGGGTCCAGGGTCACCGTCCCTTTATCCGAAGTCTGACGCATAGAAATTCCCTCGGGATTATGGCGCTAGGATTCGCTGCCGGTCTGGCGGCGGATTCACCGGCGACGCGAGGCGCGCCACCGCCCCGATCCCCGAATTGACCGCTGATTATAGCAAGCCGCAACGAGCGGCAATGGACTCATCGGCCGGCGTCAGGCGGTGCCGCCCGCCCGAAAACGTATCGTCTCTCCCAGCCAGGCCCGAACGGCAGCCTCCACGGATTCCGCGTCCAGCCCCGCAGCCGCGAGACATTCGTTCCGGGATCCGTGCTCGATAAACCGATCCGGGATACCCAGATTGAGAATCGGCAGCGCAACGCCATGGCGGGCGAGGCATTCGTTAACGCCGCTGCCGGCGCCCCCGGTGACGGCATTGTCCTCGAGGGTGACGAAGGCCCGATGGCTGTTGGCCAGACGGAGCAGCAGCTCCTCGTCCAGCGGCTTGACGAAGCGCATATTGACCACGGTCGCGTCCAGGGCCCCGGCCACCGCCTCCGCCGTGGCAACCATGGCTCCGAATGCCAGCAGCGCGATCTTGCTGCCCTCCCGGCGCACCTCGGCCCGGCCCAGCCGTAACGGTTTCATGGCCTTGCCCGGTTTGATCCCGGGGCCGGTGCCCCGCGGATATCTGATCGCCGAGGGCTGGTCCAGAGTGATGCCCGTGTAAAGCATTCGCCGGCATTCGCGCTCATCCGCCGGCGCCATCACCACCATGTTGGGAATACACCGCAGATAGCTCAGGTCGAAGGCGCCGTGATGAGTGGGACCGTCTGCGCCGACCAGTCCCCCCCGATCGATGGCAAAAACGACCGGCAGATTCTGCAGGGCCACGTCGTGAATCAGCTGATCGTAGGCCCGTTGCAGGAATGTGGAATAGATGGCGACAACCGGCTTCTGGCCCTCGCAGGCCATTCCTGCGGCGAGGGTGACGGCGTGCTGCTCGGCGATGGCCACGTCGAAATAACGATCCGGGAAGCGCTTCTCGAATTCCACCATGCCGGACCCTTCCCGCATGGCAGGCGTGATTCCCACGACTCTCTCGTCGGCTTCCGCCATGTCGATCAGCCAGTCTCCGAATATCTTGGAATAGGTGGGGCCGGAGCTCTTTTTCTTGATCAGCTCGCCCTTGACCGGATCGAAGGGTCCCGGGCCGTGCCACTTGATCGGGTCCCGTTCCGCCGGTTCGTATCCCTTGCCCTTGCGGGTCATGACGTGAAGGAACTGGGGACCGTGCAGGTCCTTGAGGTTTCGCAGGGTTCCAAGCAGGGTCTCGATATCGTGACCGTCGATGGGCCCGATATAGTTCAGGCCCAGTTCCTCGAAGAGCGTGCCGGGCAGCACCATTCCCTTGACGTGTTCCTCCGAACGCCGCGCCAGTTCCCAGACCGTGGGCATGCGACGTATCAGTTTCTTGCTGCCTTCCCGGATACTGGAATAAAGCTTCCCGGACAGCAGCTTGGCCAGGTAGTTGGACATGGCGCCCACGTTTTCCGAGATCGACATGTCGTTGTCGTTCAGAATCACCAGCATGTCGACGTCCAGGCTGCCCGCGTGGTTGAGCGCCTCGAAGGCGAGCCCGGCGGTCAGCGCCCCGTCGCCGATGACGGCGACGACCCGCCGCGATTCCGATTTTTGGGCAGCGGCGATGGCCATCCCGAGGGCGGCGCTCACCGAAGTGCTGGAGTGGCCCACGCCGAAAGTATCGAATTCGCTTTCCTTGCGGCTCGGGAAAGGCGCCAGGCCACCGGTCTGGCGAATACTGGAAAGCGCATCGCGGCGACCGGTCAGGATTTTGTGCGGATAGGCCTGATGCCCCACGTCCCACACGATCCGGTCGCGGGGCGTGTCGAAAACATAATGCAGTGCGGTGGCCAGTTCGACCGTGCCGAGATTGGCGGCGAAATGACCGCCGGTGTGGCTCATGGTCTGGACGAGATAGTCGCGCAGTTCATCGGCCAGCACGCCGAGGTCTTCTTCCCGAAGCCGACGGAGATCCGCCGGGGATTCGATGCTGGCCAGATGGGGATACTTGCTAGCGATATCCATACGCTAAGCCGCAGCGTGCGGCGCACGAGGTTTAAAATGCGGCATCGCCGAGACGCCGTCGGTTGCAGCCCGGATTATCCGAGAGAAAACGGGGCTTGTCCAAAAGGCCGGCCCGGAGCGTCGGGAATCAATAGGGCCGCGCCACGATAAAGCGGGCCATTTCACGCAGGGGATCGGCCCCGGGGCCCATGCCGGACAGGCTCGCGATGGCGGCATCGCAAAGGTCTCCCGCCCGTCGCTTGGCCGCTTCCATCCCTGCCACGCTGGGATAGTTGGGCTTGTCCCGCGCGCGATCCGATCCGGCCGTTTTGCCCAGGGTATTCGTCTCGCCCTCGACGTCCAGAATGTCGTCCTGGATCTGGAAGGCCAGGCCAATGGCGTCCCCGAAGGCGGCCAGGGCCCCGATTGTGCCTTCCGGCAGGTCGTCGGCGCTCCATGCCCCCATCAACACGCTGGCGCGGATCAGCGCTCCCGTCTTGAGCCTGTGCATGGTCTCCAGGGTCTCGATATCCATGCTGCGGCCCTGGGCCCAGAGATCGATGGCCTGACCTCCGGCCATTCCGGCTGTGCCGCTGGCGGTGGCCAGTTCCTCGACGATGGCTATCCGCTTCCGGAAATCGGCGACCATGGCCTCGTCCGTGGCCAGCAACTGGAAAGCCAGCACCTGCAGGGCGTCGCCGGCGAGAATCGCGGTGGCATCGTCGAAAGCCCGGTGGCAGGTCGGGCGGCCACGCCTCAGATCATCATCGTCCATGGCCGGCAGATCGTCGTGGACCAGGGAATAGGCATGGATCAGCTCCACGGCTACGGACGGACCATCGAGGCGCGCGGTCGGGATTCCCAGTGCTTCGCCGGTAAGGTAGACGAGCAGCGGCCGGACCCGTTTGCCCCCGCCGAGGACGGCGTATCTCATCGCCGCGTGCAGGCGTTCCGGTCGCCGGTTCTCGGGGGGCAGGCAGCGTTCCAGGCAGGCCTCCACCCGAGCCCGATAAGTTGCCAGTCGTGTCTCGAGGGTCACTTTTCGGTTTCGAACGGCTCGATCTCGGTTCGCCCGGACTTCTCCACGAGAATTTCGACTTTCTGCTCTGCGTCGCTCAGGGCTTTCTGGCAATGGCGGGCGAGCTCGATTCCCCTTTCGAACTGCTTGAGCGTGTCCTCGAGGGGCAGATCGCCGTCTTCCATGCGGGCCACGAGCTTTTCGAGCTCATCCAGCGCGGCCTCGAAGTCGAGAGTCGGGTTGTCTTTTTCGGTCATCGGGGAATCCGTGGCGATGGGCCGCGATACATTAACGATGCGACCCGAAACGGTCAATTTCGCCTGCTAAACTCAAGGGTTGTTGACAACGCCCGAGGCGGGAACTAAAGTCTGGTATCCAATTTAGAACGTTTCTAAATTCATGTATCGGCCGGTACCTGCCGGCCGCCAATTTCGTTCAGGAGGACAAACGATGGCTGATCTCAAGGGCTCGAAGACCGAGCAGAATCTCAAGGATGCATTCTCCGGCGAATCTCAGGCCAATCGCCGATATCTGTACTTCGCTTCCAAGGCGGACGTGGAGGGCTATAACGACGTTGCTGCCGTCTTCCGCTCGACGGCGGAGGGAGAGACCGGGCATGCGCACGGCCATCTTGAGTACCTGGAAGCCGTGGGCGATCCGGCCACCGGCCTGCCGATCGGCGGCACTGCCGAGAACCTGAAGGCGGCGATTGCCGGCGAGACTCACGAGTACACCGACATGTACCCCGGCATGGCAAAGACGGCCCGCGACGAGGGCTTCGATGAAATTGCCGACTGGTTCGAGACGCTTGCCAAGGCAGAGCGCAGCCACGCCAATCGCTTCCAGAAGTCTCTGGATACGATGGACAGCTAAGACTCCTTCCCCCGGGAACTGCCGGCCGGGCAGGCCGGCAGTTCCAGCACACTTTTTGAGGAGCGTGCCATGAGCGGCGATACACCTGCCGGCCGCGAGGGCAGTCTCGAGGCGCCTACCCGGCACCCGCTGGACTGGAAGTCCGACTCGTTTTACGACCAGGAAGCCCTGTTCGAGGAACTGGAGCGCGTCTACGACATCTGTCACGGATGTCGCCGATGCTTCAGCCTCTGCAACGCTTTCCCGACCCTGTTCGACGCTATCGACGAGTCGGAGACGATGGAACTGGACGGCGTGTCCCGGGAGGTTTACTGGGACGTCGTCGATCATTGCTATCTGTGCGACATGTGCTACATGTCGAAATGCCCGTACGTGCCGCCGCATCCCTGGAATATCGATTTTCCGCATCTGATGCTCCGCGCCAAGGCGGTTCGCTTCCGGGAGAAGGGGGCGAGCACCCGGGACAAGATTTTGTCCGCCACCGATCGCGTCGGCAGCCTGGCCGGTATCCCGGTCGTGGCTCAGACCGTCAATGCGGTCAATCGAAGCAGCGCCGGGCGGAAACTCCTGGAGAAGGCGCTGGGCGTTCACCCGGAAGCGCCGATCCCCACCTACCACAGCCGCTCCCTTCGGAAACGTCTCGCCGGCCACGAGGCCTCCGCGACGGCGGAGTCCGCCGGCCCGACGAAGGGCCGGGTTGCCCTGTTCTCGACCTGCTACGGCAATCGAAACGTTCCCGAAGTCGGGGAGGATCTGGTAGCCGTGTTCGAGCACAACGGCATTCCCGT
>JASFOT010000064.1:0-8366 GCA_050116375.1 Gammaproteobacteria bacterium
TCGAGGAGGAGCCGGAGAAAAAGGTCCCGCAGGACGAGGAAGTTCCTGCGGAAGCCGAAAAGACCCGGGTCATGCCCAGACCCGCGCCGCCGCCGGAAATAACGACCATGCCCCCGCCGCGGGTGGGACCGCAGGCAGGCCGGATCGACCCGGAGCTGCTGGAACTGTTTATCGAAGAAGCCGGGGAGCTGACGGACACCGCGCAGGCACGATTCCCGGCATGGCAGTCCGAGCGGGATTCGGAGGCCCTCGCGGACATCCGGCGGCAGTTCCACACGCTCAAAGGCAGCGGCCGGATGGTGGGGGCCGAGGTGATCGGCGAGTTTGCCTGGTCCATCGAGAACCTGCTCAACCGGATTATCGCCGGCACCGTGCAATCCACCGACGCCATCGTGTCATTCGTCGGGAAATCCATAGAAGCCCTGCCGTCACTCGTCGAACAGCTGGAGTCCGGGGCCGAGCCGGACATCGAAGTCCAGGCCTTCATCGACCAGGCGAATGCCTTTGCAGAAGCCAGGCCCGAGGCTGAGGAGATGCTGGTCAGGACCCTGGCAGGAGAGGCTGTCGAGGAGGCCGAGGCCGAGGGCGGTGAGATGGATCCCGTTCTTCGGGATATTTTCACCAAGGAGGCCTCCGAACACCTCAAGGTTCTCCAGGCCTATATCGCCTCGCGTCGGGACGAGCCTCCGCCCCACGAGATCACCGAGGAACTCCACCGGGCCTGCCATACGCTCAGCGGCAGCGCCAACATGGCGGGAGTGACGCCGGCGGTGGCCATCGCTGCTCCTCTTAACCAGCTTTTGCGCAGGCTGCACGAGGATCACGCCGGCATCGGGGACGGCGTGCTGAAGCTGTGCGGCAGAGCGGCCGACGAGCTGGAAACCATTATCGACGAGGTACGTCAGGGCCGCATGCCTGCCGGGCAGCCGGAGGCGCTTGTCGAGGCGATTCGGCAGGAGTACTCGGAGCACGTTGTAAGGGCGGAGGCCGGGGAAGAGGAAACGATTATCGAGGCCGGTCTGTCGGTCGGAGAAGAAGCGCGACTGGATCCGGAGATCGCGGCGATTTTCTGCGACGAGGCAGCGGAGCTCCTGGACAATTCGGAAACCGCCCTGGCGCGGTGGCGCGATGAACGGGGGCGCAAGGAGCTGCTGGACGAACTTCACCGGCACCTTCATACCCTCAAGGGCGGCGCTCGACTGGCCGGGGTCATGGTGATGGGGGATCTCAGTCATCAGCTCGAGTCACTGGTCAGTCAGCTAGCAGACGGTCGTGTCCAGGCGTCGGAAGACTGCGTCGGCCTGCTGCAGACTTGCCTGGACGAACTCCACGGCATGAGGGAGACGGTGGAGGGGGGGCGACTGCCGGAGGCTGCCGACGATCTCACTCGTCGGCTTGACGCCTTGATTTCGGGTGAGGAAATTGCGCCCGCCGCCGCGGAAGAAGCCCCTGTTTCCGAAATACCCGTGCCCGAGGAAGCGGCGGAGGAAGCGTTCCCGGCGGTCGCGACGGATCAGGAAGCCCCGCCGGCCGGGGTCCTGGCACCGGAAGCGCCGGCTGAGACCGCCGTGGCGGATGAGATACCGGGTGAGGCTGCTGTGCCACGCCGACCCGCGCTGCCCTGTTCGTTCCTGCCTCCTCCGGCGACGGCGCCGGAGGTCAAAGCCATTCACTGGCCGCCCGCTGCTCCGGAAGCACCGGAGGTGATCGAGGCACCTGTCCGACGTCCCCCGCTGGTGCGTCCCGAAGAATTGCCGCCGGCTGCCGCTTCGGCTCAGTGGCGTGCCGTGCCGTGGCCGCCCGCGCCGCCTCCGGAACCCGTCGAGGAGCCGACGGAGCTGCCAACTGAAGAACGCCCCGCCGTCGCGCCGCCGGCATACCTGCCGCCGGCCGCCGCGCCGCCCGAGATCCGTGCCGTGCTATGGCCCCAGGCGGAACGGCCCGTCCCGGCGGCCGGACCGACGGCAGAGGCAGCCGAGCCAGAGGCGCTGCCGACGGAGCCGACGGAAACCCAGCTCCCGGCAGAAGCTGCGCAGGCAGCGGCGGAGCAGCCAGAACCTGCGCTGCAGATGCCGGTCTCCGAGCCCGGGGAAGAGATAGAAAAACCCGTTCCGCCGGGTGAGGGGGAGGAGATTCGGGTCGCTCTCCACGCTATTTCCCGCCCTGAAATCGCGCGAGTCGATGCCGAGCTTCTGGAATCCCTTTTGAACAACGCGGGCGAAGTCAGCATCTTCAGGTCGCGCCTGGAACAACAGGTGGGTTCCATCGAGTTCAATCTGGACGAACTCAACCAGACGGTGGTGCGGCTTCGCGATCAGCTCAGAAAGCTGGAGATGGAGACCGAGGCGCAGATTTTCCATCGCCATCAGGACCAGTCTCTTCGGCGATCGGATTTCGATCCGCTGGAGATGGACCAGTATTCCATGATCCAGCAGCTCTCCCGGGCGCTGGCCGAGACATCCAGCGATGTGGCGAGCCTGCAGCAGCTGCTCAGCGACTTGACCAGCGATGCAGAAACATTGCTGACGCAGCAGTCCCGGGTCATCTCGGAGCTCCAGGACGGATTGATGCGAACCCGTATGGTTCCCTTCAGCCGACATGCCCAGAGGCTCAATCGCATTGTTCGTCAGGCGGCCCGGGATACCGGCAAGGCGGCGGAACTTCATATCAGGGGCGGTACGAGCGAGCTGGATCGGCAGGTCATGGAACGCATAGTCCCGGCCTTCGAGCACATGCTGCGCAATGCGGTCATCCATGGCATCGAAACCCGGGAGGTCCGTGCGTCGCGCGGCAAGCCGCCCACCGGACGGATCGATATCAGCCTTCGGCGCGAGGGTTCCGAGATCATCATGGAGGTGGCGGACGACGGCGGGGGACTGGACCTGGGTGCCATCCGGCGACGGGCCGAGCTGCAGAATCTTATTGAACCGGGCCAGCACCTGTCCCAGGATGCCGCCGCGGACCTGATATTCAAGCCTGGATTCAGTACCGCCGCCGAGCTGACCCAAGCCGCGGGGCGGGGCGTCGGCATGGACGTGGCCGCCACCGCGATCCGCGACCTGGGCGGATCCGTGCAGGTCGAGACACAGGACAAAGAGGGCACCCGATTCCTGATCCGTCTGCCCTATACCCGGGCTATCACTCAGGCCTTACTGGTCCGCTGCGGCGAGGAAATCTTCGCTCTGCCTCTGCCGACTGTCGAGGGCGTGGTGCGGCTGCCGGCCGCGGAGATTGCCAGACACCTGGGCGAGGACGGCAAGCCGTTTCGCTACGGAGACCGGGAGTACCGGTTCCGGCACCTCGCCACCCTCGTGGACGGCCAGGCACAGGCCATGCCGGAGACGGACTCCACGGTTCCCCTCATTCTCGTACGGGCCGGAGAGCGCTCCACCGCTCTGCTGACAGACGAATTGCTCGGATCGAGAGAGATCGTGGTCAAAACCCTGGGCCCGCAGCTTACAGGTATCACCGGCATTTCGGGCGCCACGATCCTTGGCGACGGCAGCATTGTCGTGATCCTGGACGCGCCGGCGCTCATTCGCGCCTGGCCCGAGGAAGTCGCCCCTGTGCCGGCCCCGGAGATGGAAGTCCGGGACGACCGCACCTTTGTGATGGTGGTCGACGACTCGATCACCGTGCGCCGGGTCACCGAGCGTCTGCTCGAGCGCAACGGCATGCGGGTCATGACGGCCAAAGACGGGGTGGATGCGGTGGCCCTGCTGCAGGATCATCTGCCCGACATCATTCTGCTGGACATCGAAATGCCGAGAATGGATGGGTACGAGGTCGCGAGCCACGTACGTAACGATCCCCGGCTAAAGAATATTCCCATTGTCATGATTACCTCGCGGGTGGGAGAAAAGCACCGGGCGCGGGCCATGGAGACCGGCGTGGACGACTATCTCGGCAAGCCTTACCAGGAGAGCGAACTCCTGACGGCCATCGAGTCGCTCACCGGCGACGCCTCGGCGGGGCATCGGTATGACTGAGGGCACCGAGGAACTCTACAGCCTGCTGGTTCCCATCGCGGACTCCCGGCTCATCGTCCCGCGCGTTTGCGTGGCGGAAGTCGCCGGACTCGGCCAACTTCATCTGTCCGAGAGCGGTCCCGACTGGTTGATCGGAAGCGTTGGCTGGAAAGGCCGCGAGGTGCCTTTGGTGTCTTTCGAGTCGGCCTGCGGCGGTGACACGCCCGAGATCGTCAGCCGGACACGGGCCGTGATTTTCCATGGAAGCCACCCGGAAGGCGGCCCTTTCTTTGCCCTGCTCAGCCAGGGCTTGCCGCAGCTGGTCCGCATTAACCGGGAGGTGGTCGGGCCGGATGAATCCCGGTCCTGGCCTGAGGGTGCCCCCGTTCTGTGCCGGATCAGGATGGTGAACGAGTATCCGCTGGTACCGGACCTGGAGCGACTCGAAGAGATGCTCATGGGTGCCGTCAGCGACTGGCACTGAAGTCGCCCCAGACGGTCTGGGCAAAGGAAATAGCCGCAAGCGCCGCCGTTTCGGTTCTCATGATTCTCGGGCCCAGCCTGATGGGGCGGAACTCGCCGGCCGCCGCCATCTCCTTCTCCTCGCGGGTGAGTCCGCCCTCCGGACCGATCAGCAGCACGAGCCTGTCAGTTGTGGGCGGGGACAACGCCAACTCACCGGTATGGGCGTCCAGCATCAGCCGGGTTGTGCCGGGCGCCAGATCCCGAAGGGCGCGCTCGAGATCGGTCGGCGGATGAAGCACCGGGAGCGTGGCGCGCCCGCATTGCTCACAGGCCGAAATCATGACCGCCCGCCAGTGCTCCGCTCGGCGATGGGCCCGTTTCTCGTCGAGACGCACAATGCTCCGCCGGGTGAACACGGGGCGGAATTGCCGGACGCCCAACTCCGTGCTTTTCTGTACGACCAGATCCATCCGCTCCCCGCGGCTGATTCCCTGGACAAGACAGATGTCGAGATCCGGCTCCGGGATCGTCGGGGCCGGTTCGCCGATTTGCAGCATCACCTGTCCGGCCCTTGCCGATAGCGCTGCGTGGTGCTCATTCCCTTGGCCGTCGAAGACCATGAGCACATCGTCCGACCGCAGCCGCAGGACCTTGACCAGGTGCCTCTCGGCACGTTCGTCCGGGCGGATCTGGATTCCCTCCTCGAGCCGTTCGCCTACGTAGATTCTCGGTATCCTGGACACGCTGATCCGCTTCCCCCGGCGTCAGTTTTCCGTAGCCCGGGCGATCCCCTCCCGCGCCACCGACGCCATGAGATCGATCTCGTCCTCGGTGATCACGTAGGGCGGCATGAAATAGACCACGTTGCCGAGCGGGCGCAGCAGTACGCCGTTTTCCAGGCCGTGTCGGTAGACCGTCAGCCCTCGCCGTTCCTGCCAGGGATATGGTGCTCGGGAACCCTTGTCCTTGACCAGCTCCATCGCCAGGATCATGCCGTGCTGGCGGACCTCGGCCACGTTGGGATGACCGTCGAGATCGGCGACCGCATCAGACATGCAGCGGGCCAGCCGCCGGTTCCGCCCCAGCACGTCTTCCTCCCGGAAGATCTGCAGCGTCGCCAGCGCCGCTGCACAGCCCAGCGGATTGCCGGTGTAGCTATGGGAGTGCAGGAAGGCTCGCAAAGTGGCGTAATCGTCGTAGAAAGCCTGGTACACGTGTTCGCGGGTCAACACCACAGACAGGGGGAGATAACCGCCGGTCAGCCCCTTGGACAGGCAAATGAAGTCAGGCGATATCCCCGCCTGCTCGCAGGCGAAAAAAGTACCGGTGCGTCCGAATCCGACGGCGATCTCGTCGGCGATGAGGTGCACTCCGTGGCGGTCGCAGGCTTCCCGCAGCAGGCTCAGATACACCGGGTGGTACATGCGCATGCCGCCGGCACACTGGACCAGCGGCTCGACGATCACCGCACAGATACTGTCGCCGTGCTCGGCCAGACAGTCTTCCATGTGCTTGAACATCTTGCGACTGTGGTTTTCCCAGCTGTCCCCGGTTTCCCTTTCGAAACAATCGGGTGATGCTATCGTGATGGGCTCGAGCAGCAGGGGGCCGTAGGTTTCCTTGTAGAGGCCCACGTCGCTGACGGACAGCGCCCCGAGAGTTTCCCCGTGATAGCTGTTCGTCAGCGTGACGAACCGGTGCTTGTCGGTCTTCCCGGAGTTTCGCCAGTAGTGAAAGCTCATCTTGAGCGCCACTTCCACGGCGGAAGAACCGTTGTCTGCGAAAAAACACCGATCCAGCCCGTCGGGCGTCACGGAGACCAGCTGCTCGGAAAGCTCCACTACCGGCTCATGGGTGAAGCCGGCCAGAATCACGTGCTCCAGCTTGTCGAGCTGGGCACGGACGGCGGCGTTGATTCGCTGGTTGGAATGCCCGAAGAGATTGACCCACCAGGAGCTGACGGCGTCCAGATACCGCCGGCCCTCGAAATCTTCCAGCCAGACCCCGCGACCACGGCGGATCGGCACCATCGGCAGCCATTCATGATCCTTCATCTGCGTGCACGGGTGCCAGAGCACCCGCAGGTCGCGGTCCACCATTTGCTGATTGGGGCTCACTATCGCTCCTCGGCCGGGTCCCGGCAGAAGCGCTGGATCAACTTGCCGACCAGATCCACTGCTCTTGAAGCGCTGGAGAGTTCGAGAAATTCGTCCGGCTGATGGGCCTGATCAATGCTGCCAGGTCCCATGATGACCGTTTCCATGCCCAGGCCCTGCAGAAAGGGGCCCTCGGTGCCAAAACAGACGGCGCCCCGCTCCAGGCCCGTTTCCTCTTCACAGAATCGCACGAGCCGGTCCAGGGTGCCCGGCGCCAGAGGATCAACCCCCTCGAACAGCGCGTCGAACTCGATCTCCAGACCGCTCCCCTTCAGCCCGCGGCAGATGCTCTCCCGGATGGCGGAGCGGACCGCTTCGACGGTCATTCCCGGGTTCAGGCGGACATCGATATGCATTTCGCACCGCCCGCAGATGCGGTTTGCGCTGTCTCCGCCGTGGATATGGCCCAGGTTGATGGTGGGTTCCGGGACCGCGAAATCGTCGGTGCGGTAGTCGCGAGCAAACTCGGAGCGCAGCTGGCGAAGAATCTCGGCGACCCTCAGCATGCCCTCCAGTGCGCTGTTTCCCAGGGCGGGGTTGCTGGAGTGGCCGCTCTGGCCGGTCAGGCGGATGCCTTCCATGACGATGCCCTTGTGGGCATTGACGGGGCGCAGATCGGTAGGTTCGCCGATGACCGCGAAGCGCCCCAGCGGTCCGCCGGTTTCGGCGAGCGCTCGGGCGCCGCTCATGGTGCTCTCTTCGTCCGCTGTCCCGAGGATCGTCAGAGGCGCTTTCAGCTGGCTGGAGCGGAACTGCGACGCTGCCAGCAGGGCCACGGCGAGAAAGGACTTCATGTCGGCCGTCCCGAGACCGTAGATTCGCCCGTCCCGGATACCGGCATCGAAGGGATCCCGGGACCAGCGGCCTTCGTCCCAGGGAACGGTATCCGTGTGCCCCGAGAGGACAAGACCGCCCTCGCCGGAACCCAGACGGGCGATGAAATTGTATTTTCCCTCCTGGCCGGGCACCGGCATCAGGGTGGTAGAGAACCCCAGCGCATCCGCCCATTCCGCCAGCAGTTCACAGACAGGCAGATTGCCGGTATCCAGCTGGGGCTGCACGCTGCTGACGGAGGGGATTGCGACCAGGTCGCGGATCATCTTCTCAAGGGGGGGGAGTGCATTTGTCATGACCTCGATGATGGTAAGGCCGGCCGGGGAGCGCAAGTTTTGCGCTGTCGGCCCGCTCCCGGCATGATGCAGCTTCCGCGGTCTCCTTTGCTGTAACGACATGCATGTGGACAAGATTACGGGTCTCCTGGACAGCGCACGCCAGGTGCCGTCACCGAACCAGGACGACCGGCCGCCGGGCGCCGAGCCCGAACTGATCGTCGTCCATAGCATCAGTCTCCCGCCGGGAGAGTTCGGCGGTCCTTTCATCGAGCAGTTTTTTACCAACACGCTCGATTCCGGCGCTCATCCCTATTTCGCCACCATCGCGGACCTCAAGGTATCGGCCCACCTGCTGATCCGGCGCGATGGCGGCATCGTGCAGTTCGTGCCTTTCCACAAGCGGGCCTGGCATGCCGGGGCGTCCTGCTACGAGGGGCGGGAGAAGTGCAACGACTTCTCCATCGGCATCGAGCTGGAAGGTACGGACGATGGTGATTACGACCAGGGACAGTACGTGGCCCTCGTGGACTTGATCGAGACGCTTTGCGTGGCCTATCCCAGATTGAGCCCGGAGCGCATCGCCGGCCATAGCGACATAGCTCCAGGCCGGAAGCAGGATCCGGGACCCGGGTTCGACTGGCGGCGGGTCGGCTGGATGCTGGCCG
>JASFOT010000065.1:0-8337 GCA_050116375.1 Gammaproteobacteria bacterium
GCCAAGCATCTTGCGCCGCTGCTGCCGCGTCGGGAGCGGTCAGTATTTGCCGCCATTTCGGCCCGGGTGGGCAGCATCGGCGACAACCGTCTGGGCGGCTGGTATGCATACCGGGCATCGAAGGCGGCGCTCAACCAGTTTCTGCGATGTGTCTCCATCGAGCTCGGGCGGCGAGTCCCGGCGGCGATAGTGACCGCGCTGCACCCGGGGACGGTAGACACCGCCCTGTCATCTCCCTTTCAGGCCGGCGTGCCGGATAAGCAGCTTTTCACGGCCGATCACTCTGCCGCCCGGCTGCTGGAGGTCGTCGACGGTCTGGGCCCCGAGGACAGCGGAGGTTTCTTTGCGTGGGACGGCAGCCCGATTCCCTGGTGAATCGCGGTCGGTCAGCTCACCGGTCCCGGCCGAATAACCCTCGCCGGGCGGGTCGGTCTATACTTTGAACAGGCACAAATTCGCATCGGAAAAACAATACGAAAGAGGGTCGCCATGGGCATCGCCGATACCGTTGATTTCGCACTGACGCTGAGCAAGGTGGATTTCGAGATACTGCGACATCAGCACAGTTCCACCAGCGCGGAAACCGCACACAAGGCGCAGGTCGCCGAGGGCGAGCTGGCCAAGGCTGTCGCGCTCAAGGACGGCCTCGGACCGCTGCTGGCCGTCATGCCTGCCAACCGTGTTCTCGATCTGGAGAGGCTGCGCTCACTGCTCCACCGCCCGGGTCTGGAGCTCATGACTGAGGAGGAACTGGGCAAAGTGTTCTTCGATTGCGAGCAGGGAGCGGTGCCGCCGCTGGGGCCTGATTACCGGGTGCCAACCGTCGTCGACCGGGCTCTCATGGACAAGGACGACGTCTACTTCGAGGCTGGCGATCACGAGGAGCTTGTCCACGTGGATCGTACCGGTTTTCGCAAACTTCTCCGGGGAGTCGAATTCCTCGACATCAGCCAGGGCCACGGCAGCTGAGTCGCGCCGGCCCCGACACGGTTAATGCGGGCATTGTAATTCCCGGGTGAAGGGTTAAAGTAGGCCTCCGACGATCGAGCACAACGGTCGCACAGGAGGAGAGCGCGGCGATGCGGCGACGCGCGCCCGGACGCCGATGAAGCCTACCGATACCTCCAACCCGGAGTATTTCCACCGGGTTGTGGATTGCCAGTGGGCGTGCCCCGCCCACACGGACGTCCCCGAGTACATCCGGCTGATTGCCCAGGGCCGGTTCACTGATGCCTACATGGTCAACCGGGAATCCAATGTGTTTCCCGGCATCCTGGGCCGTGTCTGCGATCGTCCCTGTGAGCCCGCTTGTCGGCGGGGGCGGGTGGAGGAAAAGCCGGTGGCGATCTGCCGGCTGAAACGGGTCGCCGCGGATCTGAAGGGCGAATTTACCGACCGTCTTCCGGTGATCCCCGAAATCGGCAACGGCAAACGGGTGGCGTGCATCGGAGCCGGGCCGGCCTCCCTGACGGTCGCCAATGACCTGCTGCCGCTCGGCTACCAGGTGACGATATTCGAGGCGCTGGAAGCTCCGGGCGGGCTGATGCGTTCCAATATCCCGGCTTTCAGGCTCCCCGCAGAAACGCTGGACGGCGAGATCGGCGTCATTCTCGACATGGGCGCGGACCTGAGGCTCGGGCATCGGGTGGACAGTCTGCGCCAGATGCTGGACGAGGGCTGGGACGCCATATTCGTGGGCAGCGGCGCCCCTCGCGGCAAGGATCTTCAGCTGCCCGGTCGCGATGAAGCGGCCGACAACATCCACATCGGCATCGACTGGCTGGAATCGGTGGCCTTCGATCACGTCGAAAAAATCGGCAGCCGGGTGCTCATTATCGGTGTCGGGAACACCGCCATGGACTGTTGCCGAACGTCTCTCCGGCTGGGCGCCACGGACGTCAAGGTCATGGCCCGCAAGCCACGTGATTTTTTCAAGGCATCGGAGTGGGAACTCGAGGACGCCGAGGAGGAAAACGTGGAGATCGTCGTCAACCATTCTCCCAGGGAGTTCGTCCTGGAGGATGGTCGCCTGACCGGCATGAATTTCGAAGTCATGGAATACGACGTGGGCGAAGACGGGCGCATCCTGGAGCAGCGGGTGACCGGAGAGAAATTCATACCCTGTGACGACGTGGTGCTGGCCATCGGGCAGGATAATGCTTTCCCGTGGATAGAGCGGGATCTCGGAATCGAATTCGATCGATGGGACGTTCCGCTGGTGGATGAGACGACATTTCAGTCTTCCCGTCCGGAAGTGTTTTTCGGTGGTGACGCTGCCTTCGGTCCCAAGAACATTATCTGGGCAGTGGAGCATGGCCACCAGGCGGCCGTCTCCATCCACAGGCACTGCCAGGGACGGCCCGTGGACGAGCGATTGCCGGTGTCGATGAATCTTTCCAGCCGCAAGATGGGCATACACGAGTGGTCGTACAAGAACGACTACAACCCGACCGAGCGGAGGCTGGTGCCCCACGTGAGTCTCCAGGAAAGGTTCCAGAGGCTTAACATCGAGGTAGAGCTGGGATTTTCCCCGGAGCAGACCTTCGAGGAGGTTCAGCGCTGCCTCAACTGCGACATCCAGACGGTTTTCACCGACCACCTGTGTATCGAGTGCGACGCCTGCATCGATATCTGTCCGACCGACTGCCTGACCATCACCCGTAACGGGCCCGAGGAAGATCTCAGAAAAAGGCTCAAGGCGCCGGCCGAGAACCCGGATCAGCAGCTGTTCGTGTCCGGTCCCCTGAAGCACACGGCCCGGGTCATGGTCAAGGACGAGAATCTCTGCGTTCACTGCGGATTGTGTGCAGAGCGCTGCCCCACCGCCGCCTGGGACATGCAGAAGTCGAAGTTCGCATTTCCTTACGCCAAAAACGAGGAAGAGGAATGCCGGAGCCGCAAGTTACGCAGCGCGTAAACGACTTCGTCATCAAGCTGGCGAACGTCAACGGTACCGGCTCTGCCAGCGCCAACAGCCTGCTGATGAAATCCATCTTCAGGATGGGTGTGCCGGTCGTCGGCAAGAATTTCTTTCCGTCGAATATCCAGGGACTTCCGACCTGGTACGAAATCCGGCTCAGCAGGGAAGGTCACATCGCGCGATCCGGTCGGGTCGACATCATGGTTGCGATGAATGCGGAAACCTACCGGCAGGATCTGGCCGAGGTCTCTCCCGGCGGCGTGCTGATCTACGATTCGACCTGGCCGAGAAGCCACGAGTTGCAGCGCGAGGATGTGACGATTTTCGGTATCCCGCTGGCCAGAATGTGCAACGAGCAATTCAACGGGGTCAGGGCGCGGATCCTGATGAAAAACATCGCCTACGCGGGAGCCCTGGCCGCGCTTCTGGATATCGATCTGGAGATCATCAAGGAACTTCTTTCCGAGACCTTCGCCGGCAAACCGAAGCTGGCCGCCGCGAACATGGAGGCGATCCATCTCGGTTATGACTATGCGCAGGAACATTTCGACTGCCCGCTGCCGATGCGGGTGGAACGGATGGACAAGACCCGCGGGCATATCATGATCGACGGAAATACCGCATCGGCCCTGGGTTGTCTTTATGCAGGAGCTACGATCGGCGCCTGGTATCCCATAACGCCGTCCACATCCCTCATGGATGCATTCCGCAGCCTGTGCGAGGAACACAGGACGGACGAGGAAACGGGCCGGAATCGATACTGCGTGATCCAGGCGGAAGACGAGCTTGCCGCCATCGGCATGGTGCTGGGCGCGAGCTGGATGGGGGCCCGGGCATTTACGCCCACCAGCGGGCCGGGTATTTCGCTGATGAGCGAGTTCATCGGTTACGGCTATTACGCCGAGATTCCCGCAGTCATTTTCGACGTACAGCGGGTAGGTCCCTCGACCGGTATGCCGACGAGGACCCAGCAGTGCGACATTGTTTCCGCCGCCTACTGCTCTCACGGCGACACCCGGCATCCGATCCTGTTTCCGGCGGACCCCGCGGAGTGTTTCGAGCTGTCCGTGGCGGCTTTCGATCTGGCCGAACGCCTCCAGACGCCGGTTTTTGTGCTGTCCGACCTGGATATCGGAATGAATGACTGGATGTGCCCGGCCTTTCAGTGGGACGACGATTACCGGTGGGATCGAGGAAAGGTGCTCGGTCGAGAGGAGCTGGAGCAGGTGGACCACTTCTGGCGCTACTTCGATCAGGACGGGGACGGAATTCCGTACCGGACTCTGCCGGGCGTGGATCCCAAGGGAGCGTATTTCACCCGGGGATCCGGTCACAACGCCCAGGGCAAATATACCGAGGACTCGGATGAATACCGGGAGGTGATGGATCGTCTCACGAGGAAATTCGAGACCGCCGCGGAGCTGGTTCCCGGACCGGTCATCATCGAGAAGAACCGCGGCGATATGGCGATACTGTCTGTGGGAAGCTGCGACGGAGCGGTGCGGGAGGCGCTGGAGATCCTGTCGCGGGAGGGGATAAGCCTGGATTATCTGCGAGTGCGCGCGTTTCCGTTTTCCTCCCGGGTGCAGGAGTTCCTCGATCGCCATGACCGGATCTTCGTAATCGAGCAGAACCGCGACGCCCAGCTGCGCACGCTGCTCATCAGCGAGACGAGGACGAATCCGGAGAAGCTGCTATCGGTGCTGCATTACGACGGGCTTCCCATCGGTTCAGACTGCATCGTCCAGGCTATTCGGGAAGCCCTTGCCGAGGGGGCCGCCGCATGAGCTTTATGCGCAAACCCAAGATTGCCCATCCTGGCCTGAAGAAGAACGCCCTCGGGCTGACGCGGCGTGACTACGAGGGCGTCATGTCGACCCTCTGTGCCGGCTGCGGACACGATTCGATCACGGCCGCCATTATCCAGTGCTGTTTCGAGCTCTCGGTGGAGCCCCACCGCGTCGCCAAGGTCAGCGGCATCGGCTGTTCCTCGAAGACGCCCGCCTATTTCCTGGGCCAGTCCCACGGCTTCAATTCCGTTCACGGGAGGATGCCGGCCGTGGCCACGGGGGCCAATGCCGCCAACGGGGAGCTGGATTTCATCGGGGTTTCGGGGGACGGCGATTCTCTCTCCATCGGGCTCGGACAGTTCTGTCACGCCATGCGCCGCAATCTGAACATGCTCTACATTATCGAGAACAACGGCGTGTACGGGCTGACCAAGGGGCAGTTTTCGGCGTCCGCAGACGTCGGCACCAAGGCCAAGAAGGGCGAAGTCAACGAGCAGCCCCCCATTGATCCGGTGCTCACCGCCCTGGCTATGGGCAGCACCTTCGTGGCCAGGAGTTTCTCCGGCGACAAGGCCCAGCTGGTCCCGCTGATCAAGGCGGGCCTGAAGCACAAGGGTTTCGCGCTTATCGATGTGCTTTCCCCCTGCGTCACTTTCAACGATCACGAGGACTCCACCAAGAGTTATGCCTACACGCGGCAGCATTATCATCCGGCGCTGGAAACCGATTTCATCCAGCCAGCCGGCGAGATCATGGCGGATTACGATGCCGGCGCGGCTCTCGAGATCGATCTCCACGACGGGAGCCGTGTGGTGCTGCGGAAGACGGCGCCGGATTACGACCCCCAGAACCGGGGGCTGGCTTTCGCCTATATCAAGGACAAGCTGCGGGAAGGGGAATTTCTCACCGGACTGCTCTATGTGGACGAGGACGGTCGCGATATGCACCAGCTCAGCAACACGGTGAACCAGCCGTTGAGCAGCCTCGGCTGGGAGGCGGTGTGCCCCGGTTCACAAGCCCTGCCGGGAATTCTCGACCGCTATCGATAACGGCACCGGCCGCGCGCCCTCCGGGCCCGCGCTCGGCGGTACAGCCTTAAGGGTTTCAGCCCTGGCCGGGCCGTGGCGCCATGACCTTCATCGATCGGGATTCGATAATCCGGCCGCTCTGGTCCACGACCGTGGCCATCCAGTCCCCGGCATCCTCCGCCGTGATGATCCGCTTGGAGAAGACCCGTCCGCGCTCGCTGTCGCCGATCCGGAAGGGCACCTCCGTGACGGTGATGCCGTTATGCTGCCAGCGGTGCAACACCATTTCGCCGGCATCACCACCGCGAAGCTCGGTAAAGAAATAGACGGTCAGCGTGTCTTTGTCGCTGGACTGCATAGATCCCGACAGACGATCCACGGGTTCCCTGTCCCGGATTTCGCTCGTCAGCATGGCGCGGGCCACGGTGACCCTCATATCGCCCGTCGGAGACGATGCCGCCGGATCCCCGTAAGCCTGGGTGCCGGACAGGGTATGTGCCTGCCGCGATTGATCCGGTCGGGAAAAGAGGTAAATGGTTTCGGCGGTCAGCAGAGTGGCCAGAAGGCCCACGAAGATATAGCGGCTGCGGTGCACGGCCACCGGACGGCGGCGGCGGGTCTGCTGCGTATCGACGTCCGCGATTCGCCGACTCTCCTCCAGGGCGGCCAGCGCTGCCCCGTAATCCATCTCCGGGAACAGACCCATGGTGCGGCGCCGGACAAAGTCGTCACAGGGATAGACGTGGACCCATGCCTTGACGCCGTTGGGGAAAACCCTGAACACGAGCTGATCCGCCACGGGAGTGTCGTATCGCCTGTCCCGGGGGGGGAGGTCGCGAAAGTAGTCGTTGGTGAATTGAGTCATCTGGCTCCCACAGGCCCGGCAATTGCAGATCCCGCTTCTGCCACGCCCTGCCGCCCCCGATTGTCAGGATGAGGGGTGGTTGTTACCCCGCTCATGCCGCGCGGCCCGGAGTTCGTCCGCGTCAAACAGATCCTCCAGTTCCCGCCAGCCGGCTTCTGCCGACTGGATCACAGTTTTCTCGTCCTGCAGGATCGCGGCTTCCCGGACCAGAAGCCGCTCGTCGGCGGTCCGGAACCGCTGGACGGTCATTTCCGCGATCTCTTCGGTATCTCCCAGAGCCCGGAGCATTTCTTCCGCCATTTCCAGACTGGAAACAAGCGCCTCGCGAATCAGGTAGTCGACCTTCAGGTTAATGAGCAACTGAGCGTGGTGGCGGTTTCGGGCCCGGGCGTAGATCTTTACATCCGGGAAATGCTCCCTGACCAGCGTGACGACCCGAATCGATTCGGTCACGTCCGGAAGGGCGACCACGAAAATCCGTGCATGCTCCACGCGCGCCGCCCGCAGGAGATCCAGATTGTTCACGTCGCCGTAATAGACGGACGCGTTGAAATGCCGGATAAAGTCCACCTGGGCCGCGTTCGATTCGATCGCCGTGAAAGGAATGCGGCGTATGTGCAGTATCCTGGCCAGAATCTGCCCGAATCGTCCCATGCCGGCGATCACCACGTCGTGATCCTTTTCCTCGATGGCGTCGAATTCCCTCTCCTGTTCCCCGGGCGCGCCTGTGGCGCTTATCCGCTCGCCGACGGTGAAAAGAAACGGAGTCAGCAGCATGGTCATGGTGACGACCATGATCAGCAGGTCAGCAAGATCTCTGGCCATCACGCCGGCCGTGACCGCGGCCCCGAAAATGACGAATGCAAACTCTCCGCCTTGTGGAAGCGTCAGCGCGATCCGTGCAGGTGAGTCGCCTCCCAGCCCGAACAGGCGGCCCAGCCCGAAAAGAACAGCCGTTTTGAGGAGCAGGAGCCCGGCCGTACTGGCCAGCAGCACCAGCGGCTCTTCGATCAGAAGGCTGAGGTTTGCTGACATGCCCACGGCGACGAAGAACAGGCCGAGGAGCAGCCCCTTGAAAGGGTCGATTTCCGCCTCGAGCTGGTGACGGAATTCCGAGTCGGCCAGCAGTACCCCGGCGAGGAAGGCGCCGAGGGCCATGGAGATACCGGCCACGTACATCAGATAAGCGGCGCCGACCACCAGGAGAAGGGTCGCGGCCGTGAAGATCTCTTGACCGCCGACGGCCGCCACGTACCGAAAGGCGGGTCTCAGCAGATATCGCCCGCCGATCACGAGAAAGGCGATGGCAGCTACTGAAATGAAGGCCTGGAGTAAGACGCTGTCGGTGGGTCCGGCGGGACTGCCCAGCAACGGAATCAATGCCAGGATCGGAATCACCGCAAGGTCCTGGAACAGGAGAATGGCGAAGGAGGCCCGGCCGTGAGCGGCGTTAAGTTCCTTCTTCTCGGCGAGAATCTGCAGCACAAACGCGGTCGATGAAAGGGCCAGGCCGAGACCGATCACCAGCGCAGTGGAGATGCCGACGCCCAGCCAGTAGGCAAAGGCGCCGATGGCGAGGGACGTCACCAGGACCTGGGCTGTTCCCAGACCGAACACGGACTTGCGCATGACCCACAGGCGGGCGGGCTTGAGTTCCAGCCCAATGATGAACAGCAGCAGTACGACGCCGAATTCCGCCATGTGCAGGATTTCTTCGATGTCGTCCACCAGGCC
>JASFOT010000066.1:0-8310 GCA_050116375.1 Gammaproteobacteria bacterium
CACGCGCCTTGGGCTACATTCTTGCCTCAGGGTATACCAGGCTAATCCAATCGACTCTGGAAGAATTGATAGGGCGGCTTACGGACGCCACGGTGCATCACAGCACGCACTGATAATTCTGCCCGCCTGGGAAGGGCCGGATTGATTGAACAGGGTACGGCGACCGGGTGCCGCACAGCCATCACTATCAATCTGAGGCTTTTTCGCATTATGAAATGCATGCTGCGATTCAGTACGCGATTTTCCGATGAGGCAATGGTATTCTGGGTGAGCCTGGCTGCCCCCAATCGGCTCAGCGCAGCCGCACAGATGTTAATTCTCGGCGGGTTAATGGGTTTCGTGTCACTCGCCTTTCGCTTCTCAGGACGCTTTGGAAGCCCTCTGTAATGGAATTGAAAAGACGACACGCCGCACAGAGCGAGGCGGGGCATCTTGGCGCAAGACAGTCATTAAAAGTCTTGATGGTCGAGGACAGCGAGTCACTCGCGGCGACGTATAGCGCCTATCTTGCAAATACCGGCTTCCATGTACTTCCGGTAGAGAACCTGGGCCTGGCCCATGAAAAGCTGGACGCATACGGACCAGACATAGTGCTTCTCGACATCGAACTGCCGGATGGTAACGGGCTGGACTTCCTGGATGTTCTCGAAAGCCTGGAACAACCCCCTATGGTAATTGTCATGACCGCCCATGGATCTTCAGACATGGCAGTCGAGGCGATAAGGCGGGGAGCCTTTGATTTCCTGAGCAAACCTTTCGATGCAGCGCGGCTGCGTGTCACTCTGGACAACGCCGCCTCCCAGCTCCAGCTCGATCAGCGCGCCACCGAACTGGCCCGCTTGCAGCGAGAACAGTACGGCAAATTCATCGGCAAGTCGCTGGCCATGCAGTCCGTTTACAAAACTATCGACTCTCTCGCCGTCAGCGACGCGACAGGGTTCATCGTCGGGGAGAGTGGCACCGGGAAAGAACTGGCCGCCGAAGCCATTCACCAGCACAGTCCGCGGCGTGATAAGCCATTTATCGCGATCAACTGCGGCGCGATCCCGGGAGAACTCATGGAGAGCGAACTCTTCGGGCATGTCAAAGGCGCTTTCACCGGTGCCAGCGCAGCGCGGGAAGGAGCGGCCAGCGTGGCGGACGGTGGTACGCTCTTCCTCGATGAAATCTGCGAGATGAAGCTTGAATTGCAGAAGAAACTGCTGCGGTTTATTCAGACCGCCAGCTTCTGCAAAGTCGGCAGTAACCAGCTGCAGAAGGTCGATGTCCGGTTCATCTGTGCGACCAACCGGGACCCTCTGGTAGAGGTACGGGAGGGTCGGTTCCGGGAGGATCTGTTTTACCGTCTGCACGTGGTGCCGGTGCGTATCCCGCCGCTACGCGAGCGCGACGAGGATGTACTCATGATCGCCCGACACTTCCTCCGGCAATACAGCTCACAGGCCGGCAAGAGATTCACGGCCTTCACCCCGGGGGCGGAGCAGGCGATTCGTCGCTATCCCTGGCCCGGCAATGTTCGCCAGCTACAGAATGTCGTGCAACAAGTGGTGGTGCTGCACAATGGTCCGCTGGTAGATCAATCCATGCTGCCCGAGCGCATTATGTCCGGACACCTGGATCCTGAGGAGGAAGTCGCAGGATCGTCGACTGCCATGACGGCCGTTCGTGACAAAGTGGCGCCGCATATCGCGCGGCGCCAACAGGTCGAGCCACTTTGGCTGACCGAAAAAAACGCGATCGAGGCAGCGATCGAGGCCTGCAATGGGAACATAAACCAGGCGGCCGGACTGCTCGAGGTGGCGCCATCGACGATCTATCGCAAACGGCAGACCTGGAAGCAGATCCAGGCCTGATTTTTCTACGCTTATACAGGAATCAACCAGTTGTACGGTCTTATCAACAGCGCTTTGCAGCAGATGATCAGGGACAAATTCGGTGACGAACAGTGGGAGAGAGTCTTCAAGGCCTCGGGAGTGCCAGCGGACTCATTTCTCACCATGCGCAGCTACGATGACGCTACTACTTACGACCTGGTCGGTGCCGCTTCGGAAGTCCTGGGTCAGCCCGCGGAAGTCTGCCTGGAGATGTATGGTGAATACTGGGTCCTGGAAACTGCGGCCAAAAACTACGGGCCGCTGATGGAAGCGGCAGGTAACAGCCTGGTCGAGTTCCTCGGCAACATGAATACTCTCCACGACCGGATCACGGGCACTTTCGTGGATTACGTGCCCCCGCAGTTTCATGTCGAATCGCTGGATGAAACCCGCCACCACGTTCACTACATCAGCAAAAGGCAGGGGCTCACGCCCTTCGTCGTCGGACTCCTGAAGGGACTGGCCGCCCGTTTCGACACCGACCTGGAGATCCTCTCGCAGGAATCTATGCCCGTGAGCTCGGGTGAGCACACTGTATTCGAAGTCACCGTACGATGACGGAGAAGCCAAAACCTGTATGGCACGATGCGCTTGACGCGCTGTTTTCCGTAACCATGACCCTGGATGGTGACCTGACGATCGTGCGCAGCAGCGACACTCTGCGCCGCTACCTGCCAGTAGTGGCCGACTCGCCGTCGCTAACGGACGTCTTCGACATCAAGCGACCTGCCGCAATCACCACCATGGAAAAACTGAGGGGGAATACCCAGTCTCTCTTCCTGATGATCGCTCATGACAATAGTTTTGCGATCCGGGGACAGTTCACCGAACTCGATGATCGGGAAGGGCAGCATATCTATTTTCTTGGCGCCCCCTGGCTCTCGTGGATACACGCAAATTGCCCCGACCTGAAATTGGGCCTGAGCGATTTTGCTCCCCAGGATGCCCAGATGGATCAGCTCTTCTACATGTCAACCGAAAAACGGATGATCGAGGACCTGGAGCAGTTGAATCTGCAGCTGGAGGCAGCGTCTAAGCAACTGGAGATCGCACAACAAGAAAAGAACTCCTTCTTCGCACAGATGAGCCATGAAATGCGAACCCCTCTTAACGGCGTCGTCAGCGCCCTGACGTTATTAGGCGATCAAGGCCTCGGGGGGCGGGCCGCAACACTTCTGGATCTCGCGCAGGAATCCTCGCGGAACCTGATGCAGGTTATCGATTACGTACTTGATGTATCAAAGATCGAGCTTTCCGCGGTGCCCGCGCAGGAGGAAGTGTTTGCGCTGCCCGAGCTGATCGCTTCGGTGATCGATATCGTGCGCGCCAAGGCCATGGAAAAGGGCTTGGAGCTATCGACACGGATGGACGGGCGACTGTCTTCCGAATACCTGGGTGATGCTCCGTTGCTGCGACAGTGCCTACTGAATCTTGTCATCAACGCAATCAAATTCACCGACGAGGGTGAAATCAACATAAATCTCTTACCGGCCAGCGGCAATGACATGACGTTTCGCATCGAAGTCAGCGATACCGGTATCGGCATCGCCGAGGCGGACCATGCAACCATCTTTGAGCCGTTTCGGAGGATTTCGAAGAAAGGCTCGATCGATCGCGGCTCGGGTACCGGCCTCGGGCTCGACATAGTGAGACGGCACGTCAATGCCATGGGTGGGAATGTGGGCGTCATCTCGGCGCTGGGACAAGGTTCTACTTTCTGGCTGGAACTCCCCCTGCCGGTGGCCCAAGGACATGCTGCAGATCGATCCCCGCGGTCTCCCGCATTGAACGACGAGAACATTTTTCAAGGCCGCGTGCTTCTCGTCGATGACAATGAGACCAATCTGATGCTTGGCACCATGATCCTGGAAAGCATGGGGCTGGAGGTCCTCTGCGCGCCCTCGGGAGAGGATGCGGTTGCGACCGTGCGGAACGAAAAGCTAAACATGGTGCTTATGGATATCAGCATGCCGGGGATCGATGGTTTCGAGGCCACGCGACAGATTCGTGCCTTCCTCGAGGCCGATGAGCTGCCGATAGTCGCCCTGACAGCCTACGCCAGTTCCATCGAGAGGGAACAGAGCGAAAAGTGCGGCATGAACGGCTACCTGACGAAACCAATCGACAGAAACGAGCTGGCCAGCGCGCTTAAAAAGTGGTTGCCCCGCTTGAATGATATCCCTTCGATTGAGCTCAGCCTGTCCATTGCGGACAACGCGGCCGCTCTGGTCGATCATGAGGTTCTTGAGGATCTTGCCGGGCAGATCGGGAAAGACAATCTCGCCATAGTCTTGCAGAAGTTCCTGGCGGAAGCCAAAAGACGCTGGGCCGCGCTGGAGGAAGCCAACAGTCAGCAGGAACTGGCCAGGGAGGCGCACGCTCTCGCCAGCACATGCCGCAGCTTCGGCCTGCCTGCAGTGGCTGACAAGCTTGCCTGCATCGAACAGCATGCGAAATTCGGGGATGCATCGGGAGAGCCTCCGTGCATCGCTCAGACAGGGAAGGAATTGTCTGCGGGTATCCAAATCCTGAAATCCACAATGGACCGATACACCAGTCCGCAATGAGTCTGGCAGGCAGCCCACCGGTTTCGCCGACCCGAACCGGGAGAGGCTCAGCTCAATGTCGTTGCAGTACCCGGGGAACACACTGACTGCGGCAGCAGACAGTCGATTCGATTTGCCTCCGGCACGACGATGCTGGGAGTGATCCTGTACCGCCAGGATCTGGAACATCTCCGCGGAAAGAAACTTCACCCAGGCATCGCCAAGACCCGGCACGGGCCGAGCATATCGAACTGCCGACACGCGGATTCTCAGAATTCTAAGTGATTGATTCGATGCATATTTGTCAACCAGTTACCGGGGCGTCCGTTGCCCTAAGTGCATGACTGCGCATAACGATGCACAGCCGTTCCACGCAAATTTCACGCATGACGAATACATACTTTCAGTTGTACCGGCGGCATGACTCGCACTGTTCCGATGGTCCAGAGGCGAGTTCGCTTTAAATAGCTGGGACTGGCCAATCGGGACTAGTTCTGAATGACCGCTTTTCCCAAAACCGGTCATATAGACGGCTCAAAATCGGGAAGATTCACCGTCTACAAACTGCCAGTAGCGGTCATTCTAGCCCTCTTGATTCGCGCAAATTTTCGCAAGTCAGTCGTCGATCACGTTGCCGTCGTCAACAAGGAAGCCGCGAGCGTTCACGAGATTGCCGTCCTCGTCACGCATAAGATCGGTCGGGATCGGTTCGTCCTCGATGCGTTTCAGTTCGTCGAGTTGTCGTTGCAGGAAGTCGCGCCAATCGGCGGCGCCGATACCGACGACGTCTATACCTTCGCGTGGCTGCACTACGGCGTGCTGGATATCAGTTACCGCTTCTAGCCCCGCTGCCATCGCGATAGCTGCAGTGATGCAGGCTCACCGTGGCAGGCGCATCTCGACGCACAATCCCTGCCCGGCATTTCGGGCGCCTATCGACCCTTCGTGCATCGCGATGGCCCGGGCCGCGATCGCCAGTCCGAGTCCCGCACCGTGGGATTCACCGGACGTTGCGGCACGGTAGAAAGGCTCGAACAGATGTTCCAGGTCGGGTTCCGGCACACCGCCGCCCTGATCCTGCACCGTGATAACGGCATGGCCAGGCTCTGTGCGCAGGGAAACCTGCACCTCGCCGCCGCCGTACGAGGCGGCGTTGCGCAACACGTTCTCGAGCGCGCTGCGCAGGGCATTCGGGTAACCGTCAACCGACACATCGGAATCGCTCTGCAACTCGATGTTGACGCCCTCGTGCGTGTACTCGTAGCGAACGTCGTCGATAACGCCTGCGAGGAGCTCAACCAGGTTCACGGTCGCCGCCGCCTCGTGCGTCTTCGCATCCAGTTTCGAGAACGCGAGTAACTGCCCGATGATGTCATCGAGGCGCTCCGTCTCGGCATCGATCCGGGCCAACTCGGGCAGCTCGCCCGTCTTGCGGCGGGCCAGCTCGAGCGCGACCTTCAGGCGAGACAGCGGTGAGCGAAGCTCATGCGATACGTTGCTCGTGAGCTCCGCCTGCCGTTGCCAGGCAAGCTGCAGCTCGCGCGCCATGCGGTTGAAGTCCTTCGCCAGCTCGCCGATCTCGTCTCGGCGCTTCTCGACACCGGGCGCAATACGCGTATCGAGATCGCCAGCGGCAATCGCCACGGTCGACTCACGAAAACGCAGGATCGGTTTCGAGATCGCGCGTGCCAGCAAGTACGAGACGACGCCGCTGACCAGCAACGCGATGATTATGAAGGTCAGTCGCCCGCGCTCAGACAGCCATCGCGCGACCGCGCTTTGCGGCGGCACGACGATCAGCGTGTAGATCTCTCCCGCGGGGCCCACGAGCTGGGCGAACGGACGGGGCGGGCGGAAGGTGTCGGTATCGCGTGGTCGTGGCGGGTGCAGGCCGGGCGGCCTCGCGAAGCGGCGCAGCGTCATCTGCACCGGCGCCGGCAGCCGGCGGTCGAGCAGTTCGCGACCCTGCTCGTCAATAATGTAGATGAGCGATTCAGCGGCGAACGGGAGCGACTCCAGCCAGGTCACGAGGCCATCTCGCCCTCGTTCGCGCAGTGCGTCACTCGCCTCGATCATCGCCTCGCTGACCTCGAAGCTCTGCAGCGACGAACGCGCGCGCTCGGCATACACGAACCCCAGCGTTGCTGCCGTGAATATGGTCAGCACGATAATGAGCCAGAACGACAGGAAGATACGCAAGTGCAGGCTGCGCATGACTACTCGTCCACCAGCAGGCAATAGCCGACACCGCGGCGACTCTGTATCGACGGACTGGACACGCCGGCATCGTTGAGTTTGCGACGCACGTTGCTCACGTGCGTGTCGATGCTGCGGTCGTACGGCATGTACCGGCGCCCGAGCGCTTTCTTTGACAGTTCGTCTTTCGACACAATGACGCCCCGCGACTCGGCCAGGCAGCGCAGCAGTTCGAACTCCGTGCCGGTCAGCCGAACCGACTCGCTGCCGGCCGTGACCTTGTGCGCTTTTGCATCGAGCTCGATACCGCCAACGACCAGCCGCCCCGCCGTTGCAGCCGCCGCCGGCGCGCGCCGCAGGATCGCCTTCAGGCGAGCCAGCAGTTCGCGGGGGTTAAAAGGCTTTGCGAGGTAATCGTCGGCGCCAAGCTCCAGGCCGAGGATCCGGTCGACGTCGTCGCCTTTGGCCGTCAGCATGATGGTCGGGATATCGCTCATGCCACGGATCTGCTTCAGGACATCGAGCCCGCTCATACCTGGCAGCATGATATCGAGTATGACGAGGTCGAAGTCGCCGGCCCTCAGCGTTTCGATACCCTCTTCGCCGCTCAGGCACGCGACGACAGCCAGGTGGTCCGGCTGGAGATACTCCTTGAGCATCTCGCCCAGTGCCCGGTCGTCATCGATGATAAGTATCCTGGCTGTCGTCACCGGTTCGTTCTTCGCACCAACATCCAGTGGTCATCGTGGAACAATCGGCTTCCTGCCGCAACGCGGAAAGCCGCGATCCTGACAGTTCTTGACACTCCTTTGCACATCGCGGACCTGTCTCGACGTTCGAGTCCCTAATCTCACACTCACACCGAACGTGGTGCCCCCGAAACGACGAAGGAGATCTGCAATGAAACAAAAGACCGTACTGTTACTGGCCGTGTTCGCGATGGCCGCACCGTTGACTAGCGCTTACGCTGCGACGGGCTTCGGCCCTGGACTATTTCCGGGCGGTCCCGGGGACCCGGCCCTCATGCTCGAGCACATGGCCGACCACCTCGACCTGACGGACGAACAGCGCGACAGCGTCGAGAACATCCTGCAGGCGGCGAAGCCGGAGATCGAGGCCATTCGCGACCAGGCGAGAGCCAATCGCGAGGCGATTCAGGCGCTCGACCCCGCTGACCCCTCGTATGACACTGTTCTCAACAACATCGCGCTGTCGAACGGCGAACTCGCGACCACCGGCACACTGCTTATGGTGAGGGTTCGTAGCCAGGTACACGCCGTGCTGACCGACGAGCAGATTGCCAAGCTCGAACGCGGCAAGGAACGCATGAAAAAGCGGTTGCAGCATCGCTTCAACCGGGACTAGGCAAGCCGGCGGCGGCCACGGCGTTATCCCTCCCCCATATCGCCGACGCCGTGGTCGCTCGCCGATTTACATCGGCGTTACTGAGCATGAGGAGATGGTGGCCAGGGGCAGACCGAGCCGCATTAGCGGCGAGAGGACGGCCGCAGGCCGGGCCCGAAGGGCCGAGACCCGGTACGGGCCGAGCATATCGAACTGCACATGAACAATATCGATTCTGCCCGCGCAGACGCCGGGGGCTCTGGGTACGACGGCAACCAGACCCGGTGAGGAGAGAGATGGTGGCCAGGGGCAGACCGAGCCGCGTCAGCGGCGACAGGACGGCCAGAGGC
>JASFOT010000067.1:0-8253 GCA_050116375.1 Gammaproteobacteria bacterium
CCGTTGGTCTCTATGTCCATCTGCCCTGGTGCGTAAAAAAGTGTCCATATTGCGATTTCAACTCCCATGAACTTCGCGGCGCGCTTCCGGAGGCGGATTACCGGCGCGCGCTGATAGAGGATCTGACCCGGGAATACTCCGGCGCGCCTTTCACCGAAGTCCGTTCCGTCTTTTTTGGCGGCGGCACACCCAGCCTTTTCCCGGCGGCCACGATAGAATCCTGTCTGCAGTGGCTCGACGACAGGGGCCTGCTGGCTTCCGGCGCGGAAGTCACCCTGGAGGCGAATCCCGGGACTCTGGAGAAAGGCTCATTCGCGGCCTTCGCCGCCGCCGGGATCAACCGGGTTTCTCTGGGCGTCCAGAGTTTCAGCGACCGGAGCCTGCAGCGTCTTGGGCGTATCCATGACGCCGGCGAAGCGTGGCGGGCAATTGATGACATCAACGGGGCCGGCATAGGGCGATTCAACCTGGACCTGATGTACGGCCTACCCGACCAGACGCCGGACGAGGCCTTCGGTGATCTGGCCGCGGCCCTGTCCGCCGAGCCTTCCCATATCTCCCACTATCAGCTCACAATCGAACCCAATACCCTGTTTCACGCACGGCCGCCGCCGCTCCCCGGGGACGATTCCATCTGGGAGGCTCATCTCCGGTGTTCGGCCCTGCTCGCCGAGCGCGGTTACCGAAGGTATGAGGTGTCCGCGTACGCGCTCCCCGGTTTCGAGTGCATTCACAACCTGAATTACTGGAGATTCGGTGACTACATAGGCGTGGGCGCCGGCGCTCACGGCAAGCGCACATTCCCCACGCAAGATCGGGTCGTGCGTACCGTCAGAACGCGCCATCCGTCCGCCTATATGGGCGGACTCCCCGTGGTCCAGGAGAGCAGAGAGATCCCGGCCGCCGACCGGGTCTTCGAATTCATGCTGAACGCGACGAGATTGACCGGAGGCTTCGATGAGCGATTGTTCGAGAGCACGACCGGACAGCCCATAGGGTCAGTGGCGCCGCGACTCCGGGAAGCAGTGAATCTTGGTCTTCTGGAGCGGATGGGGCCCCGGGGCTGGCGACCTACAGATCGCGGACAGAGGTTCCTCAATGACCTGCAGGTTCTTTTTCTGCCGGACGACGCCTGATCCGGCCGCAATCTCTCCTGCCGGAATGCGCTCCTGCACCGGGCGGATCGGGTGGAAAGGGGTGGCCGGCCGGAAAATCGCTTCTTATACACAGCAGGGCGGTTATTCGCCCGGGCGTCTGGCACCGAGTTCTCCATCGGCGCCTGCCGGAGTCACCCGAAGCGCCTCAATTGCTATATTAATCAGTAAGTTGACTAACATGGTCGGAAATTCGCCAATCCGTATCTGACACTATGATTACCGCTGGATGAATTCCGGATGGCCGAGTTATGCACAGGCTTGTCCACAATTTCTGTGGATAATCCGGAAATAGGTTTGTCAACACGGACTTAGTGGGGAGAAGGTCAAGTAATTCCTTAACAGAGGGGGGGTCGTCTGCTGAGACCGGGTCGCCGCTACCCGCGGGGCGGGCGGTGTTTTTCACGCCCTCCCCCGGCTTGTGTGTCAGGCATCTAGTCGGTATGATGCGCGGCCTTTTCCCCGGCCTGCTGGCAAACGGCCAGGAGACAACCATGAAAGCGGATACGCATCCCAAATATCAGGAAATCAAGGTCGTCTGCAGCTGCGGTAACAGCTTCACGACTCGCTCGACTCTGGACGAGGAACTGCACATCGAAGTGTGTTCCAAATGTCATCCGTTCTATACCGGCAAGCAGAAGATCATTGACGCCGGTGGACGCGTGGACAAGTTCCGTCGCAAATACGGGCTCGGCTCCAGCTGAACTCCTCAGGACGGCGAGATGAAACAGGGGCGCCTCGCGGCGCCCCGTTCGTTTTCCGGTGGCTGTTTCTGCGCTGTCAATCAGTGGACAGCTGACTTATAATTTTCGGGCTCGTCTGGAAGGTATTTCCTGTCCCGTCGTTCATCGAATCCGGCCCGCCTGGGCTTCCTTGCCGGGACTCCGGGTCTCGTGCGAGCCTTCCGACGGTGCCGGTGCCCGGGCGCCGGTCGACAAGAATCAAGCAATAGCAAGAAAAGGTGAAAACGCGATGAGCCAAAAATCCTTCAAGCTCGTCAACGAAGAGGGCGGCTCCACGACCGAACTTCCGGTCAGGCAGGGGACGATCGGCCCCGGCGTCATGGATATAGGTCGACTTTATCGGGAGCAGGGTGTTTTCACGTTCGATCCCGGTTTCGTGGCGACGGCCAGTTGCGAGAGCAAAATCACCTTCATCGACGGTGAGAAGGGCGTTCTGCTGTATCGCGGATACCCGGTCGAGCAGCTGGCCAAGCACAGCAACTTCCTGGAAGTTTGTTACCTGTTGCTGAAGGGCGAACTGCCCAACGCCCGGGAGCTGGACGAGTTTTCAGCTTCGATTCTGCATCACACGATGATCAACGAAACGCTGTTGCGTTTCTTCAATGGTTTCCACTACAACGCCCATCCGATGGCGATGGTGTCCGGAGTGGTCGGATCCATGTCCGCTTTTTACCACGACTCCATGGATATCAAGAATCCGGAGCACAGGGAGATTTTTGCCCACCGGATCATTGCCAAGATGCCCACGATTTCGGCGGCTGCCTACAAGCATTCGGTGGGCCAGCCTTTCGTTTATCCACGCAATGATCTGGACTACTGCTCGAACCTTCTGCACATGTTCTTTGCAGTTCCCTGCGAGGATTACGAAGTCGACCCGGTGGCGGCGGAGGCGCTGGATCTGCTCTTTATCCTGCATGCGGACCATGAGCAGAATTGCAGCACGTCCACGGTCAGACTGGCGGGTAGTTCGGGAGCCAATCCCTACGCGGCGATTGCTGCCGGCGTATCGGCCCTCTGGGGTCCTGCCCACGGGGGCGCCAATGAGGCCGTCCTGAAGATGCTGGAACAGATCGGCACGCCGGACGCGATTCCCAAGTACATCGCCAAGGCCAAGGATCGGGACGATCCTTTCCGCCTCATGGGTTTCGGCCATCGGGTCTACAAGAATTTCGACCCGCGGGCCACGATCATTCGCGAGATGTGCCACAAGGTCCTCGACAAGCTCGGTCGCACCGATACCCCCCTGTTCGAACTGGCCCTCCGGCTGGAGGAAATCGCGCTCGAGGATCAGTACTTCGTAGAGAAGAAGCTGTATCCCAACGTGGATTTCTATTCCGGCATCATCTACAAGGCCCTGGGAATGCCCATGTCCATGTTCACGGTGATGTTTGCTATCGCCCGCAGCGTGGGATGGGTTGCACATTGGCAGGAGATGATCGCGGATCCGGCGCGCCGGATCGGGCGGCCCCGGCAGCTCTACAACGGACCCGCTCTCCGGGACTACACGGAAATCAGCGACCGTCCCTGAGCGATGTCCTAACCGCCGATCAGCTCCGACAGTTCGGCAAGGCGGGCCCGACGCATGGGCCGGCCATCGACGGGGCATGTCGGCGGCTGCCGGATAGACGCCATAGGAAAAACCACGATCTCGACGGTCACGTCGCCGGCCATGAAGCGATAAGCCGGCATATTCTCCGTTCGTTCCGACGTGTATCGCACGCGTCTCTCGGCGATATCATAAGGAATTCGGTTCTCGAGGAGCCGCATAGCAATGTTTTCCGGCGTGTCGGCGAAAACGTGCAGGCTGACGTCACTGTTTTCGGTGACGGCACCGGTTAGCACCGGGCCCACAAGTCGCGGCTGAAATCCTTCGAAGAGCCGCATCGCGCGAACTGCGGTGGTGCGCAAACGCTGCAGATGGGCTTCGTAGAGCCCGCCTCCGAAAAGTCGTTGCTGTTCCGTCAGGGCAGCGGCAATTTCATCGTTGCCCGGCAGGCTCGACCGTTCACGTGCCCCAAGTCTTTCGGCAGCCTTGCGCTTGGCCAGCCGATAATCCTTGACCCCCTGCTCGCGCATGATCCGGGCCGCTTCATTCGCCACCTGGGTCCGCAGGTGGCTGGCCTTGTTCGATTGTCTTCGCGCCATGACCGATTTTCCGAGCTTTCGTCGCCGATCAGAACAGCGGCTCTGTCTGCTCCTCCGGTTCGTAAGGCGATGGCGCGTCTTCTTCGTCTCGTTCCGGCACATGATCGACCCGGAAAGTCTCGAAAATCGCGTCGCCGTCGTTTGCGCGGGCAACCCGACCTGTTTCCGGGGATATGCGCACCGTAACCAGGCCGGACGGCTTCGGCGGGATGCGCTCGGGCATTCCCTGCAGAGCGTCTCCCATGAAATCGATCCAGATAGGCAGCGCTGTCCGGCTGCCCTCTTCCCTGGCTCCCAGACTCTGTTCTTCGTCGAATCCGACCCAAACCGTCGCGACCAGATCGGCGTTGAACCCGCTGAACCAGGCGTCACGTCGCTCGTTGGTCGTGCCCGTTTTGCCCGAAAGATCGGATCGGCCCAGGCTCATGGCCCGTCTCCCGGTGCCGCGCCTGATAACGTCGCGCATCATATCCGCGATCAGATAGGCATTCTGGCGGCTGATGACGGGCTCGGCGTACTCGACGGCGACAAGATTCGGTTCCGGCTCGTCTTCGGAGCCGAATCCGGCCTCTCTGTCCCGCTCCTCCTGTTCCAGCGCGCGATCTTCGCAGGTTGCGCAGGCCACCAGCGGATCGGCCTCTTCGATCACCTCTCCCACGCTGTTCCTGACGCTCTGTATAAAATACGCAGGCACCCGATAACCGCCGTTAGCGAAGACGGTGTAGGCGGCGGCGATGTCCAGGGGCGCGAGATTGATGCTACCCAGGGCCAGTGACAGGTCCCGCGGCATGATCGATTCGGGGATCCCGAAGTCCCTGATGTGCCTGATCGCCGGTCCCACCCCTGTCGATCTCAGTACCCGGATCGAGACCAGGTTCCGCGAGCGCACCAGCGCCTCCCGAAGCCGGGTCGGCCCATAAAACCGCTGGCTGTAGTTCTCGGGCCGCCAGGTATCTTCCAAAGTGGCGTCCTCGAACACCACCGGCGCATCGTTCACGATGGACGCGGCAGTGAAACCGTTTTCCAGGGCGGCAGAATAAATAAAGGGTTTAAACGATGAACCAGGCTGACGTTTGGCCTGAGTCGCCCGGTTGTACTTGCTGGCCTGAAAGTCGAAGCCGCCGGCCAGCGCAACAACCGCACCATCTATTGGATCCAGCGCGACGATGGCGCCCTGGGCGTCCGGGGTCTGGCCGAGAGACCAACCCCCGTCGGCAGTTCGCAGAAGCTCGACAATCTGCCCCGGGGACAACACGTCTGCCACGGCTTCCGGCGCCGGACCCCTCAGATTCACCTCGATATAGGGGCGGGCCCATTTGACGGCTTCAAGATCCAGGACAATCTGCTCACCATCGTTCAGCGTGACCCTGGCCCCAGTCTCGTCCACGGCGGTGACCAGCGCCGGCCGCATTCCGGGGCTTGTCCTGACTGCGGAGAGTATGGATTCCGGGTCTCCGTCTTCCGTGGGCCAATCCACGATGGCCAGCGGGCCACGGTATCCGTGCCGCCGGTCGTACTCGATCAGTCCCTTGCGCAATGCTGATAAGGCGTGCACCTGAAGGCGACTGTCGACGGTAGTCGTCACCTGATACCCCGCCGTATAGGCTTCGGGACCATAACGCTCCAGCATGTACTGGCGCGCCATTTCGCCCACGTAGGGCGCATCCACCTCGACGGTGGGGCCGTGAACCATCGACTTCATCGGCTCCGCGTTCGCCTGCTGGAAACTTGCCTGGTCGATGTATCCCGTTTCCAGCATTCGTCTGAGGACATAGGCTCGGCGGCTGAGTGCTCGATCGGGGCTGGAAACAGGGTTGTCCCGCGAAGGCGCCTTCGGCAGGCCGGCAATCGTCGCGGCTTCGGCCAGAGTCAGATCATGGACGCTCTTGCCGAAATAGACCTCTGCGGCGGCGCCTACGCCATAAGCTCGCTGGCCGAGAAAAATCTTGTTCAGATAAAGAGTCAGAATCTCCTGCTTGCTGAGCTGACGTTCTATTCGCAGGGCGAGGAAAATTTCCCGGACTTTGCGAGAAATCGTTTTTTCCCGTGTCAGGAAGAAGTTTCTTGCTACCTGCATGGTGATGGTTCCGCCCCCCTGGGCGCGTTCCCCGGTCACCGCGAGGGCGAAGGTGGCTCGCAGCAGGCCCTGATAATCCACTCCCGGGTGATGGTAGAAACGGTCGTCCTCGGCTGCGAGAAAGGCTTCCTGAATCACATCCGGAATGTCGCGGAATTCCAGCGGTATCCGCCGCTGCTCACCATATTCAGCCAGCAGCAACCCATCCCGCGTATATACGCGCAGCGGTACCTGAAGCTGGACCTGCTTGAGTGAGTCAACCGCAGGCAGGCTGGGCGCCACATAGTAATACGCGCCTATCGCGGCGATGCCGACGATGGCAATAAGCGCGAGAACCAATATCGCCGCGGCGTATAAAGTGCGGAACAGGAGAGTCATCAAAAATGCGCGCGGGTTTTCTTGCCTTGCCCGGAGCGGGTGTGCATATTACCACCGAACCGAAAAGGCAAACCTGTCGAAAGGCGGGGACGCAAAGCTACCGATCTAAGGGAGATTCCTAGGATGGCGGGGCCACCGAATTGCGCGCATTCTGACATATTCGAACCGACCAGCCGGAGACTGATTCGAGAGTCCGCTCCTCGGAAAATATTTATGCGCGGATCGTGCTTCCGTGCCCGCGAGCACGCCTTTTCATGCCCGGACGGGCGCAATTATTTCCCCTGCAATTACCGAAGCCTCGCCGCTGGGAATCATGGTCTTTGTCCGGACCGTGAATGGAGTCACGTTTTATTTAACCGATAATTGCTATACAGATAATTGCAATACTTAAGACATTATTCTATCTTCCGATGCCAAGCTGCGGACCTAAAAGGAAATTCAAGTGCTTCTCGCCAGGAAGAATCGGCCGCTTTTAGGACTTGACATAACGACGTCCTCGGTCAAGCTGATCGAATTGGGCCGCAGCGGTGATCAGTACCGCGTCGAGGCCTATGCGGCCGAGGCGACACCGCCGAATTCGGTCAATGAAAAGGCCGTTGTGGATCCGACGAGCGTCGGAGAGGCCATTCGTCGTGCCGTCAAACGGGCCGGAGCCCGAAGTCGGGAATGCGCCATCGCCATCAGCGGGGACGCGGCGATCACGAAAATCATCCAGATGCCTTCCACGCTCAACGAGAACGAACTCGAGGGCCAGGTGGAACTGCAGGCCGATCAGTACATCCCCTTCCCGATGGAAGAGGTCAGCTACGACTTCGAGGTCCTGGGGCCCACCGAGCACGATCCCGACATGCAGGATGTTCTGCTGGTCGCGACCAGGACCGAGAACGTGGAGCAGCGTCAGGCGGCTGTCGAAAGCGGAGGCCTCAAAGCAAAGATTGTGGACGTAGAGGCCTTCGCCCTGGAGGCGGCCTGCCGCTTGCTCAAGCACCAGATGCCGGACCAGGGCTCGGGACACAACGTGGCGGTCGTCGATTTCGGGGCCAGCAGCACCACGTTCAGCGTCCTGCGCGATCTCAAGGTTGTCTACACGCGCGACTTTGCCTTCGGCGGACAGCAGCTGACCGAAGAGATCATGCGTACCTACGGGCTCAGTCTCGAGGACGCCGGCCGCGCCAAGAAAGAGGGCGGTCTGCCGAGTAATTACGAGCCGGAGGTCCTGGATCCGTTCATCGACGACATGACCCAGCAGGTCAGTCGTTCCCTTCAGTTTTTTCTGGCCTCCGGTAGCGGAAGGGAGCAGCCGGACCAGATTCTGGTTTGTGGTGGATGCGCCAATATTCCCGGTGTCGCTGATGTGATAGGGAGTCGCGTGGGAATTCCGACGGAAGTCGGTAATCCCCTGGGCGACATGAAACTGTCGTCCCGCGCTCGATCCTCCGGCGTGATGAAAGATGCCACGGCGCTTCTGACTGCGTGTGGCCTGGCCCTGAGGAGCTTCGACTGACATGCCCCGCATTAACCTCCTCCCCTGGCGCGAGGAACAACGGAAGCAGCGTCAAAGAAATTTCGCCGTCGCGGCGGTGGCGGCCATCGTCGCGGCCGGCCTGGTGACCCTGCTGGCGAGCCTCTATCTGCAGGGCCGCATCGATCATCAAAATGCCCGTAACCAGCGGCTCGAGCAGGAAATCGCCCGACTGGACAGGCTGATCGAGGAGATCGCCAGCCTGGAGCGTCAGAAGGATCGGTTGCTGGCGAG
>JASFOT010000068.1:0-8228 GCA_050116375.1 Gammaproteobacteria bacterium
TTCCCGCCGTCACCACCACCCAGCGATGGTCGCGGGTGGTCCACGGCAGCTTTGACCCGCAGGTCCGGCAGAAGGCATTACAAAATCGAGTGGCCTCCTCGTGGACATATTGGACAACGTTTTCCTCACCCCTGAGCCAGCGGAATTCTCCCGCCGGGACAATAAGGTTGGCCGCATGGGCGGCGCCTCCGGTCTTTCGGCACCGGCTGCAGTGGCAATACTGGAAACTGCCGGATTCTGCGGCAACGGCATATTCCACCGCGCCGCAGAGACACGAACCTCGAACCTGTGGGATTGGCATTCTGGACGCGCTCCTCGTTGTGGGGCCGGCGCGATCCGGCCCTGGTGTATCACCGGTGTATGTGGCGCGGCCCGGCAGGCCGGCGGATCGGACGGATTCGGATTTTCGACTCGTTCAGCCTACCAGATGATGTTTGCCGACCCGCTGGACTGAGGTCGCCTTGGGACCCTGATCGCCCGGCTCCTCCGAGAATCGAACCTCGTCGCCCACTGCCAGATCGTCGAAACCGGCGTTCAGCAGGCTATTGCGGTGGAAGTATATGTCTCGCCCGTCAGGGGTCGCGATCCGGCCGTAGTCCAGCATCGGGTATATCTCCGATATCCGGCCGTGCGGCGGCGTTTCGTGAGTTTTCGTCTGTCCCCGGCGAACCCGAACATAGTCCTCGATCCGTCGGGTCATGGCGTCGAAAGCGTCGCGGATGGCAACGTACACATCCTCATGCGAGTGATCACGGTCCGGCGCCCTCGAGACGACGAGCTCGTCGTTCGGAACGGTCACGTCAATCTTGACGCTATAGAGCTTGCCCTTGTGCTGGTGCCTGTGCGGCGCTTCGATGGTCACGCGGCATCTCATAATGTCTTCATAGAAACGATCGAGTTTCGCGGCTCGCTTGCGAATCGCCGTTTCGATGGCTTCTGATGGCGCAAGATTCCTGAAATTGATTTCGAGCGGAAGTTTCATGCGGCATTCTCCTCGGGGCGATTGCGGACCCCCTGTCCACGCAAAGTTTCAGGTGCCTCTAAATGAAGGATAGTCGCCCCGAAGGACGTCATCACGCCGCGTCGGAAACTCTCAGCCACTCCTCAACAGGGCTCGGTTCTCGGGAAAAGTGGCAGGCCGGGGACGCTTCAGCCCGGTGGTGCCGCCGAGCCGGCACGATGCCGGACTTATTGCGCGGGGCTTATGGCAGATGGGGTCTCGCCAGGTAGTCCTCCGACTGCATTTCCTCGAGCCGGCTGCGGGTCCGCCTGAACTCGAACGCCAGTTTCCTGCCCTGGTAAAGTTTCTCGATCGGTGAGGCCGCAGAAAGTATGAGGATCACGTTGCGGTCATAGAATTCGTCCACCAGGGCGATGAACCGGCGGGCCTGGTTGTCCATGGTGTCCCCGAAAACCGGCACTCCCGAAACCAGCACGGTGTGGCAACTCCGGGCAATCTCGATGTAGTCCGCCTGGCTGCGCGGGCCGTCGCAGATATCGGGAAAATCAAACCAGGCCACACCGTCGGCCAGGCGGACGGTTGGGATGACGCGGCCAAGAATTCGCAGTGGTCCCTCCCGGCGTGACAGATGGGGCGCGATCTTTTCGAAACTCCTCGTCAGATTGCGGTCGGCCGCGGGATCCAGCGGGCTGTGATAGATCTCGGCCCGCTTCAGTGTCCGCAGCCGGTAATCCTGCTGCCCTTCGAGATGAATCGGCAGCGTGTGTTGCTGGAGGAGTTCGATGGCCGGCAGGAACCGGGCCCGCTGCAGACCGTCCTTGTAAAGGTCCGCGGGCGGGATGTTCGAGGTCGCCACCAGCGTGACCCCCCGTCGAAAAAGTCCGTCAAGTAGCGCGCCGAGGATCATGGCGTCGGCGATGTCCGATACGAAAAACTCGTCGAAACACAGGACCCGACTGTCGGCTGCGAGACGCTCGGCAACCGTGTCCAGGGGGTCACGGCTCTCTCGAAGCGTTCCCAGTTCTTCGTGAACATCTGCCATAAACCGGTGAAAGTGCCGGCGCCGCTTTTCGGGGAAGGACAGGGCGTCGAAAAAAATGTCCATCAGCCATGTCTTGCCGCGTCCCGTATCGCCCCAGATATAAAGCCCCTTCTCCGGTTCCGCGTCACCCCGTCGAAAGTATCTCCGCAGGCGTGAAGGCCTGCGGTTCCCGGCTCCCTCCAGCCGGCACTGGAGGTCTTCGAGGAGGGCCGCCACCCGGTTCTGGGCCGGGTCCGTCAGCATGTCGGATCCCTTCAGTTCCGAGCGGTAGATGTCCAGAACGCGCCCGTTGTCGGTCGCCCAACCCATCTCAGTCGGAGGTGATTTCCGGCCGGTCGCGGAACTGCTCCAGGCAGTCCGGATTCGCCAGGGCGTCGGTGTTCTTCACGGGCTGTCCGTGGACGACTTGCCGAACGGCCAGTTCCGCGATTTTGCCGCTGATGGTGCGCGGCAGGTCGGAAACCTGGACGATCTTCGCCGGCACGTGCCGCGGGGTTGTGTTGCTGAGTATGGTGTCCCGAATCTTCTGCCGCAGCTCGTCGTTCAGGCCGAGCCCTTCCCTCAGCCGAACAAAGAGCACGACCCGGACGTCATCCCCCCACTGCTGACCGATCGCCAGGGATTCCACGACCTCTTCGAGCCGCTCCACCTGGCGATAGATTTCCGCGGTGCCGATCCTGACGCCCCCGGGGTTGAGTACCGCATCGGACCGTCCGTAGATGACGAGCCCGCCAGTCTCGGTCAGCTCGGCGTAATCGCCGTGACACCACGCTCCCTCGAAGCGCTCGAAATACGCGGCCCGATACTTCTTGCCGTCCGGGTCGTTCCAGAACCCGATCGGCATGGAGGGGAAGGGCTGCACGCAGACGAGCTCCCCCTTGCGACCTACCACGGGGCGGCCTTCCTCGTCCCAGATCTCCACGGCCATGCCGAGCCCGCGGCACTGGAGTTCGCCACGATGCACGGGAAGTATCGGGCATCCCAGGGCGAAACAGGAGACGATGTCGGTGCCTCCGGAAATCGACGACAGCTGAAGATCCGCCCTGATGTGCCGATACACGTAGTCAAATGATTCCGGAAGCAGCGGAGAGCCCGTGGAGAGCACCGTCCGAAGTGCCGACAGGTCATGGTCCCGGGCCGGCTCTACGCCTGCCTTCTCCAGGGCGGACAGGTATTTGGCGGAAGTGCCGAAAACCGTTATTCCTTCCTCCTCGGCAATACGCCACAGTATTCCCGGGTCCGGTGCAAAGGGCGAACCGTCGAAGAGCACGAGGGTCGCGCCCCGGGCCAGCCCCGACACCAGCCAGTTCCACATCATCCACCCGCAGGTGGTGAAATAGAAAAGCACGTCATCGCAGCCTAAGTCCGTGTGCAGACCGTGCTCCTTGAGGTGCTGAAGGAGAGTGCCGCCCGCGCCGTGGACGATACACTTCGGCACGCCTGTGGTGCCGGAAGAATAGAGAATGTAAAGCGGGTGGTCGAAGGGGAGCGCCTCGAATGCCAGCTCTGTCTCGCCGGACAGAAAATCCTCCCAGAGGACGGCTTTTCCCAGGCCGCCGAGCTCGGGTCTCTGGCGGGTGAACGGGACGATGACGACTTGCTGGACGGTTTCCAGGGACCTGGTGAATTCGGCGACACGCTCCAGGGAATCCAGGGTCTTGCCGTTGTAGAAATAGCCGTCCGTCGCGAACAGGATTTTGGGCCCAATCTGGCCGAACCTGTCGATCACGCCGCTGACGCCGAAGTCGGGCGAACAGGAGGACCAGGTGGCGCCGATACTCGCGGTGGCCAGCATGGCGATCACCGCCTCCGGCCGATTGGGCAGGAAACCGGCCACCCGGTCTCCCCGGGACACGCCGGCGGCTCTGAGGGAACTGGCGAGCGAGGCGACGCTGGCGTACAGATCCCTGTAGCTCAGAACCTCCCGGCGGCCGTCCTCACCGCGAAACACGAGCGCAGGATGATCGTCGCGCCGGCGCAGGAGGTTGTCCGCGAAGTTGATGCTGGAGTCCGGAAACCATCGGGCGCCTGGCATGGCATCCCCGCTCGCCACGACCGTGCCGCCTGGCCGACCCCGCACCTGGAAGAAATCCCATATGGCCGACCAGAAACGCTCTCTGTGAGCGACGCTCCATTCATGCAGTTGGTCGTAATCCGCGAACTGCCGGTTTTCCCGCCTGCCGGCGAACGCCATGAACCGTGTCATCCGGCTTTCGGCAATACGGACATCGGAAGGCGTCCACAGGGCGGCCCGGCTCATCGCTCCCGCCTCTCAGCCCTCCAGGGCCTTCTCCAGTTCCGGAAGCAACTGGAAGAGATCACCCACCAGGCCAATGTCGGCAGCCTCGAAGATCGGCGCCTCGGCGTCCCTGTTGATCGCCACGATGACGCCGGCATCCTTGATGCCCGTCATGTGCTGGATGGCGCCGGAGATACCGACGGCAATGTACAGGTCCGGCGCGATGATCTTGCCGGTCTGTCCTACCTGCATGTCGTTGGGCACGTAACCCGCGTCCACCGCGGCCCGCGAGGCTCCCACAGCCGCGCCCAGCCTGTCGGCGAGGCGGAAAATCATTTCGAAGTTTTCCTCGCTGCCGAGACCGCGGCCGCCGGCGACCACCCGGGAGGCCGACTGCAGATCGGGCCGGTCACCCCCCGAGGCTTCCAGCCCGACCCACGTGGTATGCGACGGCACGTCGGTGTCGAGAACGACAGACTCCACGGGAGCGGGGGAGGCCCGTTCGCCTGCGGCGGCAAACGAGGCGATCCTGACCGTACCGACTATCGTGCATCCCTCGGGCACCCTCACCGTCGTGATCACATTGCCGGCGTAAACGGGGCGTCGGAAGGTTCGCGAATCGACGATTTCCATGATGTCGCTGATCTGGGGAACCCCGAGCGTGGCCGCGGTCCTGGGAAGGATGTCCTTGCCGTAGGTCGACGAGGGTGCGAGGACCACGTCGTAATCCGCCGCCAGCTCCGCCAGCTGGGGAGCGATGATCGCGGCGACGGGACGGGCGTTTTCCGGCCGGTCGATTCGAAGGACGCGACCGGCGCCCTCCAGGGCCGCGGCCATTCCGGCGACGGTCTCCGTGTTGTCTCCGAAGACGGCGACGTCCACGTCTCCCAGGTCGGCGGCGCAGCGAAGCGACCTGGCGGTCGACACGCTAAGCGTATTCCCGTCGTGTTCGGCGAGCAGAAGGACCCTGGCCATTACAGCACCCCCTTGTCTTTCAGCGCCGCGACCAGATCGGCCACGGAGTCCACCTTCGTTCCCCCCGTTCTTGCCGGCGGCGGCTGACATCCCAGATTCTCCAGCTGCGGCGGCATCTCGATGCCCAGGCTGTCCAGGCCGATCGTCTCGAGGGGCTTGCGTTTCGCTTTCATGATGTCCGGCATCTTCACGAAGCGCGGTTCGTTGAGCCGAAGGTCTACGGTGATGACCGCCGGCAGACTGACCTGTATCGTTTCCAGACCCGCATCCACTTCCCGAACGGCCCGCGCCGTGTCACCGCTCACTTCGAGGCCGGAAATGAAAGTGGCCTGCGGCTTGTCCCACATCGCCGCCAGCATCTGGCCGACCTGGTTGGCGTCGTCATCGATGGCCTGTTTGCCGAGAAGCACCATGCCGGGATCCTCTGATTCCACCAGCTTCAGAAGGGCCCGGGCGGCGGCGAGGGGCTGGACTTCAGCCTCGGTCTCCACCAGGGTCGCGCGATCCGCGCCCATGGCCAGCGCGGTGCGGAGCTGCTGCTGGGCAGCGCCCGGCCCGATGGATACCACCACGACCTCCTCGGCGACTCCGGCCTCCCGGAGTCGCAGGGCCTGCTCCACCGCGATCTCGTCGAAGGGGTTGATGCTCATCTTGACCCCCTCCTTGACCACGTCCGTTCCGTCGCGGTTGATCTGAACCCGCACGTTGTAGTCGATGACGCGCTTGATGCCGACAAGTATTTTCATTCGGTGCTCCTTCAAGCTCCGGCTCCGCGGCCGGAGCGAACAGGTCAGAGATTCTGGTAGTTCGGACCGGAGCCGCCTTCGGGCGGCACCCAGTCGATAATCTGATAGGGGTCCTTGATGTCGCATGCCTTGCAGTGCACGCAGTTGGAGGCGTTGATCTGCAGGCGACGTTCACCATCCTCTTCGAGAATTTCGTAAACCCCGGCGGGGCAGAATCGCGTGCAGGGATTACGGTATTCCTCGTAACAGCGGGTTGCGCAGATCGACGTGTCCCGGACCAGCAGGTGCACGGGCTGGTCTTCCTCGTGGGCGTTGTTGGCGAAATACACCGACGCCAGGCGATCCCGCGGGGGGAGCTCGCGCTTCTCCAGCCAGCGGCTGTCCATGTCTCCCACGCCGGCGGCGGCTTTTCGCAGGCTGTCGTGATCGGAGCGAGTTCTGAGCGTCCACGGACTCCGGCCGCCGGTCAGGGTCTCCCAGGCGGCGTTGGCCAGCCCGGCCCACAGGCCCCGATTGAACCCCGGCCGCACGTTGCGGACCCTGGCCAGCTCCGATGCCGATTCCGAGGATCGCCAGCGGGCGTCGTATCCTTCCGCCATCCCGGTTTCGGCAATATGGTCGCCGGCGATCATCCCGCCGCGAATCGCCATGTGGATACCCTTGATCTTCGGCACGTTCAGCGTTCCGGCGGCGTCACCCACCAGCACGCAGCCCGGCATCTCCAGACGCGGCAGGGCTTGCAGGCCGCCTTCGATAAGGGTGCGGGCGCCCGCGGCGACGATCTCCCCGCCCTCCAGCAGCGGGCGGATACGGGAATGATGCTTGAACTGCTGAAACGCCTCGAAGGGCGAGAAGGCCGGGTCCTCGTAGTCCAGGCCCACCACAAACCCGATGTACACCCGGTCCTCGTCCAGGTGATAGATAAAGCTGCCCCCGTAAGTCCTGGAATCCAGCGGCCATCCCACGGTGTGCTGTACGAGGCCGGGTTGCGACCGGCCCTCCGGCAGCTGCCACATCTCCTTGAAGCCCAGGCCGTAGGTCTGGGGACAACTCTGCGAGTCGAGGCCGAATCGGCGAATCGCATGTTTTGTCAGACTGCCGCGGCAGCCTTCCGCCAGCACGGTGACGCCCGCATGAATGTCCACTCCCGCGGCGAAACCGGGGCCCGGCGTCCCGTCCGCCTGGACGCCCATGTCGCCGCAGCGCACCCCGATCACCCGGTCATCGTCGACGAGGAGTTCGGATCCTGGAAAGCCGGGAAAGACGTCGATTCCCAGGGACTCTGCCCGCTCGGCAAGCTTGCGGACCAGCGAGCCCAGGGAAATCACGAAATTGCCGTGGTTTTTCATCTGCGGAGGCGTCGGCAGCCGCCAGCCTCTCCGGCGTGTGAGGAGAAGGAATTCGTCGTCTCCTGCGGGCACACAGATCGACGGCGGATCCTCCCGCCAGCCGGGCCACAGTTCGTCCAGGGGGCCCGGTTCCATGACGGCGCCGGACAGGGAATGGGCGCCGATTTCCGAGCCTTTCTCGAGGACGCAGACGTTCAGATCGGGCTTGAGGGACTTCAGCCGAAGAGCGCACGCCAGGCCCCCGGGCCCTGCGCCAACCACCGCTACGTCGTACTCCATGACATCACGGTCTGTCATCTCGGATCCTCGTCGGTGGCGGAACGGATACACCAAATACGGCCGCCCGGGCGGCGACCCCCTATTGTATCCGATCGTCGTCGCAGGCTCAGTCCGTGAGGTAAGGGGCCAGTTCCTCGAGTTCCGCCAGCTGTCCGTCGATGACGCTCCGATCGCCCACGACCACGATGGTCATCTCGGCCACGGGCCACTGACTTTCGGCTACCTCATTGACCTGGGCGGCGGTAACGGCGTCAAGCCGACTCAGGTACTCCGTGAGATAGCTGTCCGGCAGCTCGTGGAAGTCCATAAACGCGAGAGTGCCGATGATGCCTCCCCTGGACGCGTTGGCGAGCACGAAGATGCCGCCCCGGTAACCCCGGATCCGATCCATTTCTGCCGGATCCGGAGGCTGGTGCTGGATCCGGTCCAGTTCCTTGAAGAACTCCGCCAACGCCGGTCCGGTAGCCTCCGTGGCCACATCTGCCCTGAAGCGCCACACAGCGCTGCGGTAATTGTTCGAGGTCGAAGTGCTGGCGCCGTAGGTGTAGCCCTTGTCTTCCCTGAGATTCTGGAACAGGCGGGAAAGGAAACCGGCACCGCCGAGAATGTCGTTGGCCATCATGAGCCGGCTGTAGGC
>JASFOT010000069.1:0-8017 GCA_050116375.1 Gammaproteobacteria bacterium
TCCCGGAGAACCGTTTCCAGCTCGGCCTGGGGCACTGCCGCCTCCGGCGGAACCACCGGTGTCCGTATCGCCAAGGGCTCGTGGTGAATATGGGCGACCACGTCGTGCCCGAGGTCGCCGGTGCCTATGTAGCCGGTGTTCTGCAGCATCCTCACGGAGAGCCCTACGGCCATCAACAGCCCGGCGGCCAGGGCGGCCCAGCGAAAGATCGGCGGTGAACGCCGCGGCGCTGTGGCCGGCATCGCTTCCGGCACGTCGATCCGTAAGGCCCGCGCGAGAAGTTCTTCGAACTGCTCGTCCGACGCATGACGCTGCGGGGTCGAGCCGCCAGGCGGATTTTCCCGGTCCCGCCCGTTCATGCCGAACCACCCTCGCCGCCAGCGCCTTCAGGTCCGGATCCCAGCGCCTGTTTGAGCTTGTTCCTCGCCCGGTGGAGCCGGGTCAGCACTGTCGCTTCGGGAAGCCCCAGCAGTCCACCGATCTCCCGTACGGAATGGCCCAGGAGCACCTGCAGCGCCAGGGGCTCTCTGTAGCCGTCGTCCAGTTGGAATAAAGCCCGTCTCATTCTCTGCAAATCCGGATCGCTCTCCGAGGCTGCTATCTCTTCCTCAAAATTCGCTATATCCACGGTATCGAGCTGCTTGCGCTCATAAATCCGCGCGTGCTCTCTTCTTACTATCGTCACCAGCCACTGCCTGGCAGAATCCCGCTCTTTCAGGTCGCCGTAGGACTGCCAGGCCCTCAGCAGCGCCTCCTGCACCACGTCCTCCGCCAGATTGCGACTGCGGGATAGCCAGAATGCGTACCGGAAAAGATCCGGCCGAAACTTTCTCACCAGGGCATCGAACTCCCGGCGACGATCCAGGTCGCGAATGTCGGCGCTCATGGAAGTAGACCCGCCCTCATGGTTTTTTATTTCAGGTTCCCTTACCGGGTGACGCCTGCCACTATAGGGAACAAGGTGGCACCGGCCAACGATTCGCGGGAAAATTAGAGGTTGCTTGTCACGTATCTGGAATAGTCATGACCACTCCAGTCACCGGAAAATTCCCCACAGCGCGGATGCGGCGGTTGCGTCGCCATGATTTCCTGCGGTCCCTGGTGAGGGAATCGACCCTCTCGCCGACGGACCTCATCTATCCCGTGTTTATCCTGGAGGGCAAAGAACGGAGCGAGCCGGTCGAGTCGATGCCGGGCATCGATCGACTGAGCATCGATCTGTTAACCCGGGAAGCGGAAACCCTCCTGGAGCTCGGCATTGCCGCTGTCGCCCTCTTTCCCGTAACGCCGCCGGACGTCAAGAGCGATGACGGCCGCGAGGCATGGAATCCGGAAGGACTGGCACAGCGAGCCGTGGCGGCTCTCAAGGAAAATACGCCCGAGCTGGGCGTTATCACCGACGTGGCCCTGGATCCCTTCACGACACATGGACAGGACGGCATCATCGACGAGCAGGGCTATGTGCTCAACGACGTCACCGTAGACGCTCTTGTCCGGCAGGCAGTGTCCCACGCCGACGCCGGGGCCGACATGGTGGCGCCGTCCGACATGATGGACGGACGCGTTCTCGGAATCCGTCGGGCTCTGGAGGAAGCGGGCCACGTCAATACATCGATTCTGGCCTACTCCGCCAAATACGCCTCGAGCTTTTATGGTCCGTTCCGCGACGCGGTGGGATCCGCGGCAAATCTCGGCGGCGGAAACAAATACAGCTACCAGATGGACCCGGGCAACAGCGACGAGGCTCTCCGTGAAGTGGCCATGGATATCGAGGAAGGCGCCGATGCTTTCATGGTGAAACCGGGTTTGCCCTATCTGGACATTATCCGCAGGGTCAAGGCGGAACTCGGAGTACCGACTTTCGCCTACCAGGTAAGCGGCGAATACGCCATGCTGAAGGCGGCGTCGGCCAACGGCTGGCTCGAAGAGCGATCCGTGGCTCTGGAGTCCCTGCTATGTCTCAAACGGGCCGGGGCAGATGCCATCCTGACGTACTACGCCAAGCAGGTCGCCCGCTGGCTGCGGGAGTGATGCCCGAAGAGACCGATCTTTACGGCCTGATCGGCCACCCGGTGGAACACAGCCGCTCGCCGCTGATTCATCGCCTGTTCGCCGAACAAATCGGGCAGCTGATTGATTACGTCCTCATAGACGCGGCTCCCGGGAGCTTCGACGAAACCGTGGCCGCATTCCGGGAACGGGGCGGCAGGGGCCTGAACGTCACGCTTCCCTACAAAGGCAACGCGTTCCGCATCTGCACCCACCCAACGCTGCGCGCCACCCAGGCGCGGGCCGTCAATACCCTCGCCTGGACCCCGGCACAGCTTATCGGAGACAACACGGACGGAGCAGGGCTGGTCGCGGATCTGCGCGAGAATCTCGGGGTCGAGCTGCAGAACCGCAGACTGCTGCTGGTCGGTGCCGGAGGAGCGGCCCGCGGGGCCGTGGGGCCGCTGCTTGAGGCGAAGCCCGCCGAGCTGGTGATCGCCAACCGGACGGCCGACAGGGCTGTGTCACTGGCACAGGCGTTTGCCCCCGACGGCCCGGTTCGGGCAGAAGTCTTCGAGGATCTGGAACCGTCTTTCGACCTGGTCATCAACGCCACGTCGGCAAGCCTGTCGGGCCACGTACCCGATCTCCCCTCGGCCATCGTCGGGCCCACGACATTCTGCTACGACATGATGTACGGAAGGCATCCCACGGCTTTCCTCAAGTGGGCCACGGCCATGGGTGCTGCGGGTTGCGCCGACGGCATCGGCATGCTGGTGGAGCAGGCCGCGGAATCATTTCTTCTCTGGCGCCACGTCCGCCCCGACACGGCTCCCGTGCTGGAGAAGATTCGGCAGAGCCTTTCCTAAGCCATCCCCAGATATCTGTCCTTCAGTCGCACATAGTGCGCCGCCGAGTAACGCAGCATCTCCAGTTCGTCCGGCTCGAGCCGGCGAACGTGACGAGCCGGGCTGCCTTGGTACAGGCTGCCTCGTTCCAGCTTCTGCCCGGGCGTCACCAGGCTTCCTGCCCCGAGCAGAATGTCGGACCCTAGCTCGGCTCCATCCATCACGCAGGCGTTCATGCCTATCAGGCATCGGTCCCCGACGGTGCAGGCGTGCAGCGTCACCCGGTGACCGACGGTGACGTCCTGCCCCACGACAAGGGGAATGCCGCCGGGGGAAAACGGCCCGTCATGAGTCACGTGGAGGACGCTACCGTCCTGAATATTGCTGCGGGCACCGACGCTGATTTCGTTCACGTCGCCCCTGACCACGGCCGTGGGCCACAGCGAGACATCGTCACCGAGAGTTACCTGGCCAATCACTACCGCCGCCGGATCGATGAAGACCCGGCGACCGATCACCGGCCGGGCATTCCCGAAAGCCCGGAGTTTCAACTTGGCGGCCCCTGCATGGTGACGAATTCCTCCGCGCTGGTCGGGTGGATGGCCACGGTCTCGTCAAAATCCCGTTTGCAGGCGCCCATCCTGACGGCCACCGCGAATCCCTGCAGCATTTCGTCGGCTCCCTGCCCTATCACGTGACATCCCACGATTCGTTCGTCCGGACCTGCGGTCACCAGTTTCATCGCCGAAACGGGACGCTCTGTCGTGATCGCGTTGTAGAGCCCTACAAACCGGGACGTGTAAACCCTGACGGAATCACCGTATCGGGTACGGGCCTCGGCCTCGGTCATGCCGACCGTTCCGATGGGCGGATGGCTGAAAATGACTGTTGGAATATTTTCGTAATCCAGTTTTCTGTCCGCCATGCCACCGAACAGTCGGTCCGCCAGCCGCCTGCCGGCGGCAATGGCGACCGGTGTCAGCGCTTCCCGCCCCGTGACGTCGCCGATGGCGTATATGGATTCAACGTTCGTGTTCTGGTAATCGTCCGTCGGGATAAAGCCATCCTGGTCGGTTTCCACCCCGGCCGCCGCGAGGCCGAGCCGTGAGGTGGCCGGCGCGCGGCCGATAGCCCAGATCAGGCAGTCGTATCCATCCAGTGTCCGTCCGTCATGCACCCATACCTTCAGTCCAGCGGCGTGTCTCTCCACCCGCTCCGGAAGTGTCGTGGTCACGAGTTCCACGCCGGTCCTTTGCCACTCCTCCAGCAGCGCCTGCTGCAACATGCTATCGAAGCTGCGCAGCACGCTGTCATACCGGACCATCACCGTCACCGCGGAGCCCAGGGCGGCAAAAACGCCGGCCAGCTCGACGGCTACATAACCGCTGCCGGCGATGAGAACACGCTCGGGCCGGTCCCCCAGCTCGAAGAATCCGTCCGACGTGATACCCCAATCCGCACCCGGGATGGCGGGCACCACAGGGAATCCTCCCGTCGCCACCACGATATGGTCGGCAGTAATCTCCTGCTCTCCCACCTGAAGGGATCGCGGTCCCGTGAGGCGGGCACGGCCCGGAATAAACTCCACGCCGGCCCGCTCCAGATTCTTCCGATGAATATGGTTCAGCCTTTCCACGTAAGCGTCCCGGCGACTCTTCAGCTCGCCCCAGTCGTGCCCGCCGACGCTGACGGAAAATCCGTAGTCCTCGGCATCGTGCAGGGCGTGAGCGATGGTTGCCGCGTTCCACATCACCTTCTTCGGCACACAGCCCACGTTGACGCACGTGCCTCCGAGCCGACCAGATTCCACGACGGCGGCTTTGGCGCCATGGCCGGCGGCGCGCTTGCTGACCGCAAGCCCCCCGCTGCCGCCGCCAATGGCCACGAGATCGAAATGGCGAGACATCCGCTCCTCCTGCCCTGTCTTCCTCAAGGTGCAGAAGTGTACTCCAGGCGGGCCCGGATTCCCGTGGCTCTCTGATATCATTTCCGGTCTTTCGTGTTACCCAAATACGCCATGAACAACCCTCTTCTGGACCACTCTGGCCTGCCCAGTTTCAATCGGATCAATCCCGAACTCGTCGAGCCGGCCGTGGAGGCCGTGCTGTCGGATAATCTCGCCATGATCGACCGGCTGCTCGCAGCTCCCGGCCCTCGGGCCTGGGACCCGCTGGTCGATTCCCTGGAATCCATGGAACACAGACTGGGGCGGACATGGGCGCCGGTCTCCCACCTGAACGCGGTGGTCAACTCCAAGGAGCTGCGGGAGGCCTACAACCGGTGTCTGCCCAAGCTGAGCAGGTACTCGACCCGGATAGGCCAGAACGAATCTCTGTACCGGGCGTATCTGGAACTGGCGGAGGCCGATGACGGGACGGACCGAGCGCGATCGGCCGTGCTCGAGCATGCGCTGCGGGACTTCCGCCTCTCCGGTGTTGCGCTGCCTGAGGAAAAAAAGGCCCGGTTCCGGGAAATCATGGAGCGTATGTCCAGCCTCCAGTCCCGCTTCGAGGAGAATGTGCTGGATGCCACCAATGCCTGGTCCAGACAGATTGTTGACAGGGACGCGCTTGCAGGCCTGCCGGATGACGTCGTGGAGCGGGCCCGTTCGGCCGCGAAGGCAAAAGATCTCAAGGGCTGGTACTTCAGCCTGGATTTCCCCACGTATTACGCTGTCCAGAGTCACGCGGAGAAACGGGCCCTGCGCGAGGATTTCTATCGAGCCTGGACGACGAGGGCCTCGGATACCGGGCCTTTCGGCGGCCGCTGGGACAACACGGACACAATGGTGGAAATTCTCGCGCTTCGGCACGAGGCCGCCAGCCTTCTCGATTTCGCCAACTACGCCGAGTTCTCCCTGGCCACGAAAATGGCCGAGTCCACAGATCAGGTACTGGAATTCCTCGGGGATCTGGCGGAGCGCTGTCGACCTGCCGCGGCCGCGGAACTCGAGCAGCTCAGCTCCTTTGCCGGCCACCCCCTTGAAGCCTGGGACATCGCCTACTACTCGGAGAAACTCCGCAAGCAGCGGTTTTCCATCTCCGAGGAGGAGCTTCGCCCTTATTTCCCGGTGGACAGGGTGCTGGAAGGACTGTTCGACCTGACCACGCGCCTGTTCGGTATCGAGATCCGGCAGGCCTCTCCTCCCGACACCTGGCATGAGGAGGTGCGCTATTACCAGATCCGGGACGGCGAGGGTCCCCGTGGGGGCTTTTACGTGGACCTTTATGCCCGCAAGCATAAACGGGGCGGCGCCTGGATGGATGACTGCATCGGCCGGGCCCGCCTGAAGGATATCGATGACCTGCCCGTCGCTTTCCTGGTGTGTAATTTCATGCCGCCTTCTGAAAACCGGCCGGCGCTGCTGACCCACGAGGAAGTTGTCACCCTTTTCCACGAGTTCGGCCACACCGTGCATCACCTTCTTACCAGGGTTCCCTACCCCAGCGTCTCGGGCATCAATGGTGTGGCATGGGATGCCGTGGAGCTGCCGAGCCAGTTCATGGAGAACTTCGCCTGGCGGCCCGAAATTATTCCGGCGATCTCCGGCCATTACGAGGACGGCAGGCCGCTCCCCGAAGACACCCTGCAGCGACTGATCGACAGCCGGAATTTCCAGGCCGCCATGGCGATGGTCAGACAGCTGGAGCTCGCCCTTTTCGATTTCCGCATTCATTCCGCAGGGCGCGGACTGAGCGCCGCGGAGATCCGGGAAACCCTGGAATCCGTACGCCGGGACGTGGCTGTCGTCTCGTACCCGGATTTCAACCGCCTCCCGCACGCCTTCTCCCACATCTTCGGTGGAGGCTACGCGGCCGGTTACTACAGCTATAAATGGGCGGAAGTGCTGTCCGCCGACGCCTTCGCCGCTTTCGAGGAAGAAGGCATATTCGACGACGACGTTGGTCGCCGGTTCCTCGAGACTATTCTCGAAGTCGGAGGCAGCATCCCGGCCGCCGAAGCTTTTGTCGCCTTCCGGGGCAGGGCGCCTTCGCCCGAACCCCTGCTGCGACTCAGCGGCATTCAGCAGGAAGGCTGATTCTTCGCCCGTGCTAATCGCGAGCTGGAACATCAATTCCATCCGGGTGCGCCTGCCGCAGGTTCTTCAGTGGATGGAATCGGCCCATCCGGATGTTCTCGCGCTCCAGGAGACCAAGACCACGGACGACGTTTTTCCCTCGCAGGCCCTGCAGGATGCGGGCTATCACGTGATCTATTCCGGGCAGAAGACATACAACGGCGTCGCCCTCCTGAGCCGCGACCCCCCGTCGCAGGTCGTGACTGACCTGAGCTCCCTGGATGATCCGCAGCGACGCATCATCGCCGCTACCGTCGGCGATCTTCGGATCTATAACGTCTATGTCCCGAACGGTCAGGCCGTGGGCACGGACAAGTTCGAATACAAGCTGCGCTGGCTGGCGGCACTGCGGGACCAGCTGACCCGGGAACTGGAGGACCACAGCCGGGTGCTGGTCGTCGGCGATTTCAACGTGGCACCGGATGACCGGGACGTGCACGATCCCGCAGCGTGGGCCGGGCAGGTACTGGTCAGCGAACCCGAACGGGAAGCGCTGGGAGACCTGCTGGCACTTGGGTTCCGGGACACATTCAGGCTGTTCGAGCAGCCCGAGGGCAGTTTCAGCTGGTGGGACTACCGGGCCGCCGCGTTCCGCCGAAACCGGGGATTGAGGATCGATCTCCTGCTGGCAAGTCGAACCCTGGCGGAATGCTGCACCACATCCTCGGTGGACGTTGAGCCGCGAAAATGGGAAAAACCATCGGATCATGCTCCGGTTTTCGCCAGATTCGATATTGGCTGATGGTTAATCTGTGACCATCGTCACATAACGGTATCGACACCGTGGCAGGCGAGGGCTCTGGTCGTCTAGACTGCGCCCATGAACGGCGAAAGCCCAGGGGGAGGGTCCGTCGTTTCGCTGCGTTTTCGCCGCAGCGATCACGATGTGACGAACACGGTCCAGGTAAGTTCGACCGAGGCTGTCGCCGAGGCCGTGCACGACATTTTCTGCCGTATCTATCCCGGCGCCTCCTGGCAGCCGTTGCGGCGGGCCTTCCGGGATTTCGACGATCTTTTCCATGGCCGGCTGCCCGGCTATCTCGGCTGCGATACGGTTTATCACGATATCCAGCATACGCTGGACGGGGTGCTGGCTCTGGCC
>JASFOT010000070.1:0-7985 GCA_050116375.1 Gammaproteobacteria bacterium
CCTGATCGGGTTCGAGAACCGCATGTCCGGGTCGGTAGCCGGCTGCACACACGGCCGTTAAGATCCCTCTTTCTGCTACGTGGACCAGGATCTCAGGTGGAGCAGATTTCACAGTGGAGAGGGGGGCAGATCAACCATGAAAATCGAGAAATCCGGTGTACTGAAACTGTTCCCCACATACGTCTGGGCCACCCAGCTGGCCCGGCAGACCTATGAACCGATTAACCGCGATATCCAGTCCCGTCTTGACCTGATTCGCCGCCAGCAACGGGATCTGGACCGCAGCGGGCAGTGGCAGACGGAACAGGACCTGCACCTGCACCCGGAACTGGCAGGCCTGGTAGAGGTCATCCTGTCCACGGCCCGGGGAATCTGCGACAGCCTGACTATCGAGTACGGCGACCTGGCGATCACCGGATGCTGGGCCAACGTCAGCCAGAAGGGTTTCGCCCACCGGCAACATATCCACCCGAACAATTACCTGAGCGGCGCTTATTACGTGGCGACCGCCCCAGGCTCCGATGCCATCACCTTCCACGATCCCCGGGTGCAGCTGGGCGTCATGATTCCGCCCGCCAGAAACCAGGACCTGTCGAATCCGGACCAGGTCACCCTGGACGTGCGAGAGGGTATGCTGGTCATGTTCCCGGCCTGGCTGCAGCATTCGGTTCCGCCGAATCTCAGCGACGCCACCCGCATCAGCGTGGCCTTCAACGTCATGTTCCCGGATTTCGGTACCCGGATGGCCAGCCCGCTCTGGAAAGGCGATACTCCGACGTGAGACCGCAATCTCTCATCGGTCCTGGAGATCACTCCATCCCGGGGCGGCCAAACACAGAGCTTACAAGCTCCGTGTCGAAGTATTCCTTGACCTCCACAATCTTTCCCTCCCGCACCCGGACCACCTGGCAATAGGAATTGTTGTAAGGCGCGCCATCAGTGGTTTCCGCCGTGCCGTTTGTCTGCACGACCACGTGGTCACCCTCGGCGATCATGTTCTCGATTTCCGAGGAGATTCCCGACTTCAGCTGACCGAACAGCGGCAGCAGCAACCTCTCCAGCAGTTCTGCCTTGCCCCTGTAGGTGCCCGAGAATCTCGTGCTGCCGATATTGGTCCAGGTGACATCGTCGGCCAGCATGTCGAAACAGACCTCCATGTCCCCTCGTGCGCCGGCCTCGTAGAACGCCCTCATCAGGTTCTTGTTGTTTTCTGTACTCATTCCCGTTCCGGGGATTATCGGGCCGGTTCGGGTCTGCCGCCGCACCGACCGCCGGCTTCCGCGCCGGCTGGGATCATCGGCGAAGGCATGCTTTCGTAGCCAGGCTATTTCTCGCTACCGCAGATAATGGTTGAAAAAGCTCAGCGACCGTTCCGCAGCCAGGGTGGCGGCCTCGAAATCGTAATGCTCCCCGCCGATCCGGGCGAAAGCATGATCGCAGCCCGGGTAATCATGGAGCGTCACGTTGCCGTGACCATCCAGCGCCTTGTGAATCTGCTCCTGAGCCTCTTTCGGACAGAACTGGTCCAGTTCCGCGATATGCAGGAGAAGAGGACGGGTGATGTTATCGGCCTCGCCAAGAGCCGACTCGATGCCGACGCCGTAATAGCCGACGCTGCAATCGGCATCCGTACGAGTGGCGCACAGATATGCCAGTTTGCCTCCCAGGCAGTATCCCACCGTGCCGACCCGGCCCGAGCACTGATCGAGGCCGCGCAACGTATCGATAGTTGTCCGCAAATCGCCGACACCCCTGTCTTCGTCAAAATTCTGGTAGAGCTCGAACGCCCTGTTCCACTCCTCCTCGGTCTGATCCGTCAGCTGGATTCCCGGCTCCTGGCGCCAGAAAAGGTCGGGGACCAGCGCCAGGTAACCGCACTGCGCCAGATGATCGGCGATATCCCGCATCACCTTGTTAACGCCAAAGATTTCCTGAATGACCACAATGCCCGGACCGCTCCCCGAAGCCGGCGTGGCCAGATAGCCGGTAAACGCGCCGTCGGGAGATTTGATCGTAAGCTCGCTCATTAGATGTGCCCCTCCGTGAGATTGCCCGGGCGCCGCTCTGCCGACCACCTTTTCGGGGAGTCTCGAAGATCATATCAACCACGTCAACGGCCACCGAGGCGATAGCGCCCCGGATCGGCGAGAGGCATCACGTCCTTTTCAAAGCTGATGCTGTGCGAAATCGGGCAAAAACAGCCGGGATCACCACCGATATTCCGGAACACGACTGGCGATATCGGGATGATCGGCCCTTTTTCACGCATTGTGACGAAATTCTCATTCTTTATGAGCTCCTGGCCCTATGGTGAGATCAGGAGGGAATGGCGTGGACCCGAGGGAGCAGCAGTGTGAACGGATTCCTGATCCTGGCCGTGATTGCGGTGATCATCGGCGTACTGTCACGGTACAAGAGCCATCAGAAGCAGTGGAAGCTGCGTCAACAGTTGCGAGCGCTAGGAACCCAAAAGCGGCAGCTGTTCTGAAACTCTGACCTCCGCGGCCTGAAACCTGCGGGCCCGGATCAAGTCCCGACTCCGGCCTCCAGCCTGTTCCTGAGGTTTGTCAGGGCTATCAGGGATTGCCGGGCCATGCGTTTCTTCAGAAACAGCATCAGGACCCGGCTCAGCCCACGGGTCTGGAAGACCAGGGTTCGGGTGAAACGCGTTCCACCGTCGATGCACTGGAACCGGTACCGGATCCTTAGCCAGCCGTCCCGGGCCTGGCCTTCCACCGTCCAGGCCCTGAACGGTTCCGCCTCCAGAACCTGATAAGCAGTCTCTCGCCTCATCCGGACCGGCAGGGGCGAAAGCGGCTGCAGTTCGATCACCTCATTGAACGTGTCACCCACCTTGAGCGGGTGGCCCGGACCAGTTGCCGACCTGGAATTGGGATGCCACTCGTGCCACTTCCAGGGTTGGGTCACATATTGGTAAACGGCTTCCGGTGTACTCCGGATATCGATGCTGTTCGTCAGTTCCGTGGCCATCTCTTGGTCGCCTCCGGCGGGTCGGCGCCGGCCTCAACACAGGGGCCGGGAACCGTGCGTCTTGTCCGCCCCCGAATTGTCTCTCCGATACACCCTGTGCGTATCTGAAAGGCTGGTGAAGCCGTTTACGGCTTCGGGCAGCTTTTCGTGCTGGCCGATAACCAGCATCCCGCCCTCTCGAAGCGCCCGATGCACCCCGGCCGCCACGGCGCACTGCAGTGGCTGGTCGAAATAGGTAAAAGCCAGGTTTCGGCAAAGAACGAGATCGAACTTGCCGGACGGCGGGCCTTCTCGCAGGTCATGCTTGTGGAAACGGACATAGCGGCTGATTTCGTCTTTCAGTCGACAGTGGCCGTCGTCAGGGGAAACATCGAAGGCGGACGTCACCCAGCAGCGCGGCAAATCGTTCAGGCTGCCGGGAGCGTACCGCGCCTGTCTGGCACGCTCCAGAACGACCTCGTCAATATCCGTGCCCAGGATACGGAACCCGATGGCCGGCCGGCACCGCGCCACGCGAAAGTGCCAGACGAGGGCGAGGGTGTATGGTTCCTCACCGGACGCGCAGCCTGCGCTCCAGGCCGTCAATTCCGAGCGACCCCTGGCACGGGCGTGCGCGCACAGCTCCGTCAGCACGGTGTCGCCAAGGTAGGCAAAGACACCCCGATCCCTGTTGAATCGGGAAATGGTGACTCTGCACAGGAAGTCGGCCACCGACATCTCGTCCGGGTGCTGTCGGAGATAATCACGATACGCATCCGCGCTGGTGAGACCGAGTTCCGAAAATCGGCGGCGAAATCGCTTGCAGACCTGACCGCGGACGCGGCGAAATCCCGCCCACCGGAAATGCAGACGGGGTAACAACCAGCGCAGAAAATCAACGCACTCGGTGTCATTCATGACCGTGAGCCACGCCAGGTGTCAGACTATGATGTATCGCCATGGCAAGCGTGGCGACGCACAACCGTGGCACATCGGATCCCCTCACTTCTGCGAATATAAAGTGTAAGTTTGCGCCGACCCGCTCCGCAGGAGGAACCGAGCAGGAATTCCGGCATCAGGATCGGCGGGATCATCCCGACTCCCATTGATCTGACACGCGCGGGGCGGCGCAGTCGTCTGGACTTCTACCAAACGTATATTATGCTCGCCCTTCGGACCCAAGGGCATCGCCAGCATGGGTTCCAAAAACACTGTATCCAGGGGAATTTCAATGACACCGTCTGTCTGCAGAATTATCCATCACGTCTTCCCGGCCATCCTGTTCGGAGGGGTCCTGTCGATCGCCACCGCCCAGGCAGCGACACTGGTGGTGGCCAACAAGGCGGAGGCGACGGCCTCGCTGATCGACCTCCAGAGCGGTGAGGTGGTCGCTACCCTGCCAACGGACCAGGGGCCCCACGAGGTGGCGGTATCTCCCGACGGTCGCACGGCCCTGGTGACGAATTACGGAAACCGGGATGGTTCGGGACGGAGCCTGACCGTTATCGACATCCCTGCCTCGAAGATCGTCAGAAACATCGACCTGGGCGACTACGAGAGGCCTCACGGCGTCGAGTGGCTTGATGACCAGAGTGCGGCGGTCACTGTCGAGGCCAACAAGGCCCTCGTGATCGTGAACATCGAAGAAGGTTCCGTCATTCAGGAGATTGACACAGATCAGGAGATCTCTCACATGGTGGCTCTCGACCCTGAAAGACAAAGAGCCTACGTAGCCAATATCGGCTCGGGCTCGGTCACCGTACTGGATCTGCAGAAGGGGCAGCGGATTGCGAACATCGCCACTGGACAGGGAGCCGAAGGTGTCGCGGTCTCCGCCTCCGGGAAGTACGTGTGGGTAACGAACAGGGATGCCGATACCATCACCGTTCTGGACGCGGAGACTTTCGAGAAGATCCGGGAGATTCCATCGAAGAGTTTCCCGATTCGTGCGACCGCTACGCCAGGGGGCATGGTGCTTGTCACCCGGGCACGCTCGGGAGACCTGGCCATTTATGACGAAGAGACGCTGGAAGAGGTTCTCATAGTCGAATTCGATCTCAGGAGCATGGACGTCAAAGAGCGGTTCTTCGGCGACCGCTTCGGTGACAGCTCCCTGCCGATTGGGGTAATCGTCAACGGCAAAGGCGACCACGCGTTCGTTGCCCACGCCAACGCGGACGTGATTACGGAGATCGACCTGGAGACCGGCACCATCGTTCGAACATTGCGCGCCGGGAAAGAACCTGACGGGATGGGCTTCTCGCCGCTCAGCGTCAGACGCTGATAACCCTCACGCGGACACGTCTGCGAGTTCATACCGCGCGGCGCGCCATATGAGCCGGGCGGCCCACAGCCAGACAATGATGGCTGCAACCAGCAGCCTGACCACGGTGGCCGGAGAGTCCTCGAGTGCCCCGCCCACGCTGCCGGCCGCGGCGAACGCGGCGAAATCAAAGCCTGCATGGATAATCACCGGGAGCCAGATAGAGCGGTCACGGGCACGGGCGCTGGCAATAATGGCGCCGACACCGGACGCGAAAATGCTCTGGGCGACGATGACGGCAACAGCATCCGTCACCAGCAGTCCGCCCAGGTGGGCGCCGCCGAATGCGAATGCCGAGATCAAAATCTGACGCCGAACCGACTGATCCCGAAACCAGTGAAAAACGAGGCCGCGGAACATCAGCTCTTCCGCAAACCCGACGCTGACGGCGATTCCCGCCAGCACCAGCAGCATGCCTGTTTCGGGGGGCGACACGGGACCTGCCAGAATCAGGGCCATCAGCAGAAACATGGGCCAGTAGTCAGGCAGGGTACGCAGATTCATGCCTCCCGCCAGACCGGCAGCCCGGAGCTGACCGGTCGTTGCCACAAATACGAGCAGCAGCACCGCCAGCAATCCCTTGTTGAGCAAATAGTAGAAAGCCTCCGACCCGACATAGGGCCCGAGCGGCCTGATCAAATGACCGTAGGCGGTCGTGGCCACCAGAAGCAGTACAAGATTGCGGACACCGGGATGCAGCGACATTCTTCTGGACTTGAACAGCGGGGCCTTTTCGGAACGTTACTGTTTTCGGGGAATCTGGCCAACATAACGCCGGATCCCGCGCACGGGAGGGCATCATCAAGAAAGCCTTGGCACTCTACGGATTCACCACAGGGTCTCGCCCGTCAGCTTCCTGAATTGTGCACTCGCAGCCTTGAGGGGCATTCAGCCATGCTGGAAATACATTAACCGAAGGACCCTGGTGACGTCGCGGCGCATCGGTTCCCGGAAAAGCAGGATATCCGTTTTTCCTGTCCTCCTCTCGACCGGGCGATGATGGCTACCGGCATGACTTTGCCCATCAGTGTGCACCATTTTCGTTGACCTCGTGCCGCTGCTGCTTGTTGCAAACCCGGTGGCCAATCGGCAGTCTTTCACGCCACCCCGATTCCAGCAGGAGATCGACATGATTTGGTGGCGGGACAGACCCTGGCTTCGGTACCTGAGCTACTTTTTTCTGCTTTTGATCATGTTCCAGGTCCTGGTTTTCATTGCGGCCCAGGGAAACGACGCTCTCAATCTGCTCTCCCTCCCTCATGCCGGGGATGCCTTCGGGACGAGCGAGTTTTCAGTTGTCGAAATGCTGCAGACATTGATATTGGCGGCCACAGTGCTTGCGCTGGCGCTGCGGTCCCGGACCGGCGACCCGACACGGGCACTCTCTGATTTCCTCGCCTTGGTTTTTGCTGTTCTGCTGATCCGGGAACAGGACTACCACCTCGATCGCTGGCTGCACGCCGGCGCCTGGATATGGCCTGCCCTGATTGCCTGCGCCTGTGCGGCGTGGATGCTCTATCGGCGATCCACGGAAATCGGCGCTCAGGTCCGCGCGTTCTCGGACACCGCGGGTTTTGGTTTGATCTTGGCCGGCCTGGCAATTGCTCTGGGATTCTCCAGGATCTTCGGACAGAAAGCCTTGTGGATCGGCCTCCTGGACGAGGAGTCGTACCGCATCGGTAAGCTTGCTGCAGAGGAGATGACCGAACTCCTGGGTTACAGCCTGATTCTTGCGGGATGCCTTGAGTTTCGCCTGCCGGATTTTCTGCAGGCATTCCGGGAGAAATCGACCGGATCCGGATCGGCCGCCTGATTCCAGTTTCAGGCAGGGCGCGTTTGTCCCCTGCCCCGCACCCGATAGTTGAAACTGGTCAGCTGCTCCGCGCCCACCGGACCACGGGCGTGGACCCGTCCCGTGGAGATGCCGATTTCCGCGCCCATGCCGAATTCTCCGCCGTCGGCGAACTGGGTGGAGGCGTTGTGGAGGACGATGGCCGAGTCCACCTCGCTGAGGAAGCGTTCTGCCGTCTCCGCGTTGTCTGTGATGATGGAGTCAGTATGACCGGAACCGTGGTCCGCGATATGCCGTATGGCCCCGTCGAGTGCGTCGACAGTCCGAACGGCGATGATGGCGTCAAGGTATTCCGTATCCCAGTCCTCCGGGGATGCAGGCACCACGCGGGGATCCGCCCTCTGAGCCTCGGTGTCGCCCCGCACTTCGCAGCCGGCCTCCAGCAGGGCCCGGACCAGCGGCCGCAGATGGCTGGTAGCACAAGCCCGGTCCACGAGCAGGGTCTCCGCGGCACCACAGATACCGGTTCGCCGCATCTTGGAATTCAGGACAACGTCAATCGCCATGGACAGGTCTGCCGCCCCGTCCACATAAACATGGCAGAGACCTTCCAGGTGGCCGATGACGGGAACCCGGGCATCGCGCTGGACGCGGGCGATAAGATTCTTTCCGCCACGGGGCACTACCACGTCGACGAAGGGCGCCATGCTGCCGAGCAGGTAACCGACAGCTTCGCGATCGGTGGTAGGAATCATCTGTATGGCCTTCCCGGGTAGTCCGCTCTCCTCGAGGGCGGTCTCCAGACAGGCGTGAATGGCGTGGCTCGAGTAAAAACTCTCCGAGCCACCGCGCAGAATGGCCGCGTTTCCGGATTTAAGGCACAGGGCTCCCGCGTCTGCG
>JASFOT010000071.1:0-7983 GCA_050116375.1 Gammaproteobacteria bacterium
GGTGGAGGCCGCGAAGGCGGCGGTGGAAGTCGCCCGGGGCAATATCGTGCGAGCCGAGAGCCAGATCGCGGGCTACGACGCCACGATCGAGCAGCGAACGGCGGAGTTCGAGCGCCAGAAAGAACTCCTGCCGCAGAAGGCCACTTCCCAGCGGTCGCTCGAACGGGCGAAGGCGTCCTACCTCGTTGCCCTGCAGGAGAAGCGCACGGCCGAGGCCCAGCTGCTGCAGGTTAAGGCCAACCTACTCGAGTCACAGGCGACCCTGGCAGAGGCCGAGGCCAAACTGGGCGAGATCGGCGACGCCAATCCCCAGGTGCGGATCTCCATAGCCGCGCTTCGGCAGGCCGAGCTCAACCTCGAGTTCACCGAGGTCAGGGCGCCGGTCGACGGCTACGTCACCAACCTGTCTCTGCGACTCGGCACCCAGGCGGTCGCCAACCAGCCCGCGCTCGCGCTGGTGGACGTCTCGACATTTCGGGTCGACGGCTTCTTCCGGGAAAACTCGATCGGCAACATCCGGCCCGGGGACCAGGCCGTCATCACGCTCATGTCCTATCCGGATCAGCCGCTGGAAGGCTATGTGGACAGTCTCGGCTGGGGCATCGCCCAGCAGGATGGAAGCACGGGCGCAGACCTGCTGCCCAATATCAGCCCGACCTTCGAGTGGATCCGGCTGGCCCAGCGTATCCCGATCCGGATCCATCTGACGGAGGTGCCGGAGGGTGTCGAACTGCGGGTCGGAACGACCGGTTCGGTGCTCGTGCGCACCGGGACGGCTGGCGAAGAGGCCAGCCGCGGGGCGACGCCCGCGCCAAAGGCGCTCCAGTAAGCGCACCGATGCATCGCTCGACCTGGACAGTGGCGACTCTCGCGGCGGTGGCGCTGGCCGGCCCGGGCTGCGTGATGGTCGGGCCGGATTACGAGGAACCCCCCGCGCCGCTGGAATCCGATTGGCTCGACTACGAAGACCCGCGCCTGGACTCGGTGTCGCCCCTGGCCCCCGAATGGTGGCGGGCCGCGTTCGAGGATGCCACGCTCGACCGCCTGATCGAGATCGCCCTGGCCGACAACCTCACGCTGCGCTCGGCCGGGCTGCGGGTGATGCAGGCTCGTCAGCAGCTCGCGATCGCGGTCGGCAATCAATACCCGCAGGAGCAGGCGCTCGACGGCTCGGCCGGCGTCGAACGCACGCAGGGCCGCTCGGACGACGTTTACGACTTCGGCTTCAGCGTCAGCTGGGAGGCGGACGTGTGGGGCCGGTTCCGGCGCCAGGTGGAGACGGCCTCCGCGCTGCTCGAAGCGAGCCTTGCCAGCTACGACGGCGTCAAGGTGTCCCTGATTGCACAGGTCGCGCAGAGCTATCTGTCGATCCGCACGACCGAGCGGCGGCTCGAGGTAGCCCGGGCGAACGTGGGTCTGCAGGAAGAAAGCGTGCGGATCTCGATGGCAAAGTTCGACGCCGGCGCCGTCAGCGCGCTGGACGTGGAGCAGGCCCTGACGCTTCTTCACAATACCCGGGCCACCGTCTACTCCCTGGAGATTGCCCTCCAGCAGTTCAGGAACGCGCTGGCGGTACTCCTCGGCCGTCCGCCCCAGGATCTCGGCGGGCTGCTCGGAGCGCCCCAGCCGATACCGGCGGTCGACCCGGACATCGCTGTCGGCATGCCCCAGGATCTCATCCGCCGCCGACCGGATATCCGCGTCGCAGAGCGGCAGCTGGCCGCCCAGAGCGCGCAGATCGGTTTTGCCATCACCGAGCTCTACCCGCAATTTTCGATCAACGGATCCATCGGCACTTCGGTGACCACGTTCGGTGAGAACGACGCGGGCGACCTGTTTACGAACGACACCCTCCGCTACAACCTGACGGGCGGCTTCCGGTGGAACGTGTTCAATTACGGCCGCCTGCGGAGCAACGTCCGGCTCCAGGACGCCACCTTCCAGCAGCTGCTCGAGGACTACCGGCAGACGGTTCTGTCGGTACAGGCGGAAGTGGAAAACTCGATCGTGGCCTTCCTCCAGTCCTACGAACAGCTCGCCGACATCCGGGCGGCGGCGGAGGCCGCGCAGCGCTCGGTCGAGATCTCCACGATCCAGTACGAGGACGGGTTGGTAGATTTCAACACCGTCCTCTCCACGCTGGAGGCGCTCAGGTCACAGCAGGACCAGCTTGCGACGGCCGAGGGTTCCGTCGCGGCGAATCTGGTAGATGTCTATCGCTCCCTCGGCGGGGGCTGGCAGACGCGGACCAGCGCCGAGGCCGCCGATCTCATTCCCGAGGAAACGCGAGACGAAATGCGCGAGCGGACGAAATACTGGGACCGGACCTTTGATGACTAGACCGCCGCGGGAGTGGTCCTACCGTGGATTCGCGCGCCGGGTGCGCGGCCCGGAGCGTTGAACATGTTCCCGATACCCAGCGAAATTTCGATCGGGGGAGTGTATCTGCCGCCGATGTTGCTGGCCTTCCTCCTGGGGCTGATCGCCGCCGGCTTCACGGCCCGCTGGATGAATCGCCGCCGGCTGGGACGCTACCTGGCGAACCCGCCCCTGGTCTTCCTGTCGATGGTCGTGATCTACACCGTCTTGATCGGCGCATTGTTCGTGGGCATCTGATGCATCGAGCCGGACCACAACGAGCCTACCGCCGGCGAACGCCTGCGGCCGCAGCGGCCCCACCGGATTGCCTGTGCGGGAAACGGGGGCCGGATTCGCAATGACCGCGCTGACGGCCGGACAGGGCCAGGATGGCAGCGCCATATCTGCAGTCCGGCGGGCTGCAGCCTGGTGGTCCTCGGCAGCTGTGCGGCACGCCGTGCGTGTGGCGCTCGCCATGGTGATCGCCTTCTATGTCTCGCTGTCGCTGGGTTGGGAACGGCCGGCCTGGGCCGGTCTGGCCGTTGCCCTGTGCAGCCTTTCCACGACGGGCGAATCGGTCAACAAGGGGCTGCTGCGCATCCTCGGCACGTTCCTGGCGGGCAGCGTGGCGCTGCTGCTGAACGCGCTGTTCCCGCAGGACCGCTGGGCGTATCTTCTCAGCGCCACCACCTACATTGGTTTCTGTGCCTACATGATGGGCCATTCCACCCGGTGGTATTTCTGGTTCATCGGCGGGTACGTGATGGCCCTGCTCGCCCTGGCCGGCGGTCCCGAAGGCGCGGCCTCCTTCGAGATCGTCGTGCTGCGCCTCCAGCAGACGACGCTGGGGGTGATCACCTACACCGTCGTGGCGATGCTCCTGTGGCCGCAGAGGCGCTCGCCCATCCTCAGGCAGTCCGCGGGCAGCCTCATGGACATGCAGCGCCGCCTGCTCGGTCACGGCTTCGCGGTGCTCCGTGGTGATCCCGAAGATCCTGGGGCCACCAGATTGCGCGTTCAGGCGTCCGCGGGCGCGGCGGGCCTGCCGGAGATCATCGACGGGGCTGAGCTCGACAGCCTGGATGTCTGGGACGCGCGCCGTTCGTGGCGGCGCTTCGCGGGTGACGCGGCGGCGCTGAACGAGGTTCTGGAGCGCTGGCGCCACGGGTTTGGGGAACTGGAGAAACTGGATCTCGGCCGATTGATGCCGGACCTGCAGGCCTTTGCCACGGAGCTCGACGGGAGGCTTGCTTCGGTCACGCGAATGCTCGCCGACGAGGCGCCCCTGAAGGAGCCGGAGGGCCGGGCACCCGTCCTGGCCGGGGACGCCCTGGATGCTCTGACTCCGTTCGATCGCGCCGCCGCGGACCGGGGCCAGGACCTGCTGCAGCGAATCGACCGGCTCACCCGGTCGTTGTTCGCCATCGCCGCCGAGATCCGCGGTGTTCCGTCCAGCGCGCCGCCGGAGCACACCGACCGGGACGCGGCGTTGCCCTGGACCCTCGACCCGGATCGCCTGGCCTGCGCGCTGCGGGCCTTCGTCACTGTCTGGCTCATCCTGCTCGCCTGCATGTACGTACCGGACCTCCCCATGCCGCCGGGTGTCATCCCGGTCGCCGCCGCCGTCGGGATCCAGCTCGCGGTGATGCCCCAGATTTCAGTGCGCACGTTGATCGGACCCTTGGTCCTTGGCGCGGCCGTGGGCGGCGCGTTCTACCTGCTGGTGATGCCGCACCTCAGCAGCTTCGCCGGCCTCGGCGCGGGGATCTTCATTGCCGTATTCCTGGTGTCCGTGCTGCTTTCCAAGCCGCAGCAGGCGTTGTCCCGCACGATTACGCTTTCGTTTTTCCCCATGCTCATTTCCGTGAGCAACAGCCAGAGCTACAGCCTGTTGTTCCCGTTCAATTTCGCGCTCATGACACAGCTGGCGATGCTGGCGGTCTGGATCGCGACCTGGTTTCCCGTCTCATTCATACCCGATCGGGTCGTTTCCAAGCAGCTCAGGCGCTTTTTTGCCAGCGCCCGCCGGCTTGCCCGGACCGGAAGCGGGGCGGGGGCCACCGGGATGCGGCAGGCACTGGATCTTCGCGAAGTGACCGGCTTGCCGGAAAAGATCCGCCGGTGGTTCGCGGCGCTGCCCGCTGCGGCCTATGGCGACGGGTCACCATCCCGGGGCCAGGACCTGGCCGACGGCATGCAGATGCTCGGCGACCGCCTGCGCGAGCTGGCCGCCCTGCGCGGAGCACCGCAGTCCGAATTGCTGGTGCGGGAACTGGCGCCCGACATGCGATCGTGGCGCAACGGGATCCAGGAGGTCCTCCGCGGCCTCGACGCGGATCCGCAGCACATCGACGCTCCGGAATGGCGCGCCCGGCTGGACGCCAAGCTGGCGACCCTGGAGGCCCGAATCGAGAGCGTGCTGAGCGACGCCCCGGCAGGCGCCGTCTCGGCCGAGGAATTCGCCAATATGTATCGCCTGCTCGGCGCCTACAGGGGCGTGTCCGAGTCCCTGGTGCGACTGACGGAGTACGCGGCCGCCATGGACTGGGAGCGTCTGAGAGAAGCTCGGTTCTGACGCCGCTAAGGCAGGGCGCTGATATAAGGGCCGTTGCAGGACTCGCTTGCCGTCAGTGGAACGTCACGGAAGCGTCCGCCGAACAGGCCGGCCCGGGGCAGCATCGGGCAATAGTTCGCCTCCTGCGACCACCAGCTCGCCGTTGACCAGGACGGATTGCACGCCTACGGCGGGTCGGTTGGGCTCCTCGTAGGTGCCGACGTCGCTGACCGTCGCGGGGTCGAAGACGACGATGTCCGCGTCCATACCCTCCTGCAGACGGCCCTTCTTCTTCATCTGCGGCACGAAGCCTTCCAGCGTCTGGGCCGGCATCAGGCTCATCTTGCGCAGCGCCTCCTGCAGGGTCATCAGCCCGCGCTCCCGGACGTACGAGCGCAGGACCTTGACGAAGGTCCCGTTCGAGCGCGGGTGTGAGAACGTGCCAGGCGGCAGGGGCCAGTCGTCACCGTCGTAGTTGACGATGCGGTCGTGATCGTCCATGAACATCCAGAACATCTCGTCCGACTCGATGAGAATCTTCGGGTGCAGGATGGACGCATCCAGCAGCGCCAGGTCGTCCGGATTGCTCTCGTCGAGAAAATGCCAGGTGATGAAGGTGCCGGGCTTGTTCTTCTGGTAATCGGCGAGCTGCTCCTCGGTCATGCGCTCCGTGCCCAGCTGGAAGTTCTGGGCCGTCGATCCCATCCGATCGCGCCACCCGTCGCCGCTGAACATGGCGGCCCCGACCACCGTGCTGGCGGCGCCCCAGGGATACGCCCCGACGCTGATATTGACGTCCCGCTCGAACGCGCCGTCTATGAGCTCGATCGTCGCGTGGATGTCTCTCAGCGACGTGCTGTTGATATGACACACATGCATGTGCGCCCCGGTGATCGCCGCGTTGGCGATCAGCTCCTGGACCGCCTCGAACGAGCTTCGGGGCTCGACGTTGCTGGCGTAGCGGACGTGGGTGAAGGTCGCCACGCCGCGCTCCGCGGCCAGCTCGGCCAGGGCGAAGTACTCCTTGCGGCCGTAGCCGGGCGCGTAACCGGCATTGATGCCGATGCCGAGCGCGCCTTCATCGAGGCCCTGCTCGACGAGCCGCACAATCTGCGAGAGCTGTTCGGGCGTGGCGAGATTCATCTTCCAGTCCATACGCGACTGGGCGTCCTGGAAGTATTCCGCCGTCGACAACGGCGGCGTGCCGGTGAAGGTAGCGATACGCGCGAAGGTCCAGCCGGACGCGGCCCCGTAGTTGATCGGCAGCTTCTTGCCGGCCTGTTTTTCATACCACTCGCCGATCGGCAGCACGCCGGATTCGAGCTCGAGCATGGTCGTCACGCCCTGCATGGCCTGCATGCGGTAGTCGCCGATATTCTGGCCGTGGGCATGCAGATCGATAAACCCGGGCGCCACCACGTGGCCCGTGGCATCGATGGATTTCCTGCCCTCGATGTTATCCGCGGTTACGGCAACGATGCGGCCGTCCTTGATGCCGACATTCCGGACGCCCTCGAAACGGGTCTCCGGGTCCATGACCCGGCCGTTGAGAATCACCACGTCGTACTCTTGCGCGCGGGCCGGGATAACAGCGAGAAGGCCGACAATCGTCGTCAGGAGGAGTCTCAACAATCTTGATTTGATATGCATGTATCTGCTCGCGCAAAAACCAGTGCCTGACCTGGAGCAACGAGTCCTGGTCTTGTGATGAACAATGGGGCTTCAGCCTTTTCTCACGAATCGAGCCGCGCGGACCTTCGCGGTCGGGCTACGAGGCGTTCAGAATATTTTCCTTAGCTGAATATCCAGCATAACGGCCCAGTTCTTGCTGAACGATCCCTCTATGCTTCCCAGCAGCGGTCCGCCGTCCTCTGCCAGATCTCCGTCCCCAAGGTCGAAGTAGTTCAGGCTCATCTTGCATTGAAAACCCCAGCAGGATCGTTCCGCTCCGGCGCCCACGCCGAACACACGGTCGAACGGCAGCGCGATGTTGCGGTTGCCGTCACTGATAGGCGAGGTGAAGTACATGGCGCCGACGGAGACGGCGCGGTCCTCCCGGTAGCGATATTTGAGGCCCAAGCTCCCCATCCAGCTGTCACGGTACCCGCCGTCACGAACGGTGATGCTGTCCTGCCCGACACTGACGCGGGTCATCCCGAATTCCGACATGTTGATCCAGACCACATCCCCGGTGGCCGACCACCGGTCGCCGAACTCCGTGTAGAAGCCGCCCTGCGCGATCGCCGGCACCTTGAAATCCACGTCGACCTCCGTGCCGAGCAGATCCGCGGCCGCCAGCGCCTCGCGCAGCAGCGGGTCCAGATTGTTGAAGGACGGCGTGCCCTCCAGCTTGGGATCCACGGACGACTTGTAGCTGGCGGCGAGCCGGGTCGTCGGGGTGGGTTCGTACATGACGCCGGCGAGCCATCCCAGGGCCGCGCCGTCCTCCTCGAGCCGGACGTTGCCGTCACCAAACTCCGGCAGGATGTTGTTCACTCGCGCTTTGGTCCGGGAATCCGTGTAGATCAGGTAAGGCCCCGCAGCCACGGACCAGCGATCTGTCAGCCGATAGGCCAGCGGCGCCGCCGCGGCCAGAAAGGCCAGGTTGGACTCCTCCGACAGATAACGACCTGACCAAGACTTGCCGTAGTCGTGGCCGATACCGGAGGGCACATTGACCGACACGCCGAGGCGCAGGCGTTCCCCGAGCGGGCGGACATAGTAGGCTCCCGGTATGAGCAGGATCTTTTCGTCATTGTCCGAGTTGCCGCCAGCGATCGTCGACTCGTTCACCCGGAATTTCGAATCCTGGTAGACGAAGGCCGTCTGGAGGACAAGTTCGGATTCGTCGAGCCGCGTAATCGCCGCAGGCGAGAAAAACACGGAAGTGGCGTCCCCGCCGCCCGCGGCCAGGCCTGTTAGCGCCGGATCGATTTCAGCCATGCTCGGGACTGGCGCAGAGAAGAGGCTGATCGCAAGAAGCAAGGCAGAGCTAAAACGCATATCCGATTCCCCTTCCAAATTTTCTTGCCGTTGATGTGGGCGCCTGGCATGGAGCGATTCAATCCCCT
>JASFOT010000072.1:0-7978 GCA_050116375.1 Gammaproteobacteria bacterium
CCGAGAGACTGGCTGCCGCACTTCGCAAGGCCAGGGAGATGTTCGCCTGATGGATCTGAAGGACCTGTATCGCGACGTTATCGTGGACCACAACAGGAGTCCGCGAAACTTTCGTGAAATCGATCCCCCGCGACGCGTCGCCGACGGTTATAACCCCCTGTGCGGTGACAAGCTCCGGGTTTACCTGCGCCTCGACGGTGACACCATCGAAGACGTGGCCTTCGAAGGGTCGGGTTGCGCGATCTCGGTGGCGTCTGCCTCTCTCATGACGGAGATCCTGAAGGGTAAAAGCGAGGCCGAGGCCCTGGATCTCTTCGAGCGCATGCACGGACTGCTGACGGGGGCCGAAGGTTCCCGGGATGACCTTCAGTCCTTCGGCAAACTGGCGGCCCTGTCCGGCGTCCGCGAGTACCCTACCCGTGTCAAGTGCGCCAGCCTCTGCTGGCACACGATGAAGTCCGCCCTGACTGATGGCGGATCGGTCACCACCGAGTAAGGAAGGGAGGGCAACCCGTGTACGGTCGAGACAGCGAGCCGGTCCAGCTTTACCGAGATTGTGCTGCCGTGCTGATTCCCTCGGGTGATCAGGTAATCCTCCGCAAGGGCACCAACGGTTTCATCACCCAGGCTCTCGGCGGCAGTTTTACGATCTACGTGGACGGGAGTTTGTTTCGCATCGACGGAGAGAACGCTGATGCCCTGGGCAAGGAAATTGTTCCACCGCCGTCCCTTCCCCCGGAAGCGTCCCGGGACGACCTGGAGCAACTCGTCTGGAACCAGCTCAAGACATGTTATGACCCGGAAATACCGATCAATATCGTGGACCTCGGGCTGGTCTACAGATGCGAACTGGTCAAGCTGGAGGGCGATGACTGGCGGGTCGAGGTGGATATGACGCTGACAGCCCCGGGGTGCGGCATGGGCGATATCCTGGTGCACGACGTCAGGAGCAAGCTGGAGATTATCCCGACGGTCAAGCGAGCCGCGGTCGAACTCGTGTTCGACCCTCCGTGGAACCAGGCAATGATGTCCGAAGCCGCTCGCCTGCAGACAGGCATGTTCTAGAGAGGATCTCTGCCGGATGACCGAGGAAAACTGGATCGACGTTGCGGCGGCGGGGGATATCGCCCCCGGCGACTACGAGATCGCGGAAACCGACGAACATGTGGTCGCCGTTTTCAACGTGGACGGCGAGCTCTACGCTATCGAGGACGTATGCACGCACGACGGCGAGGAGCTGACAGGAGGTCCGGTGGAGGGCGATCAGATAATCTGCCCCCGGCACGGCGCAAGATTCTGTCTGCGATCGGGCAAGGCGCTCACGGCGCCCGCCTACGAGGATCTGCCCACATACCCGGTGAGGATCAGGGACGGCCGCATTCAGGTCGCCGTGGAATGAAAATCCTGAAGCCGCATTGCCTGTTGTTCTGGCTGGTGCTCCTTTGCCTGCCTACTGCCCTTCAGGCCGACAGTTCATCAACGCTGTCGCCGCAGGTCCGGGAACAGATCGACTACCTGCTCCACCGTGTGGAGGACTCAGGTTATATTTTTGTCCGTAACGGCAGCGAACACGACAGCGCCGAGGCCGCCCAGCACATGCGCCGCAAGTTCGAACATTTTCTGGACAAGGGTGACATCGCAAGCGTCGATGACTTTATCGATCTTGCGGGAACCCAGAGCCTTATCACGCGGCGCAAATACATGGTGCGGCTTCCCGACGGCACTGAGCTGCCCACCGCCCAGTGGCTGCGCGCCGAACTGGAAGAACTCCCGGGCCGTAACTTGACGGGCGGTGCGCTGTGAAACCGAATCGACTGCTGCCGGTCCTGATACTGGCTCTGACCGTCCTGCCCGGCTGCGTCAGTTATCAACTGGGGCCGCAACCTCACGTCTTCGGGCCGGAGTCGGCGTACCAGGTCGTGGAGGCTTCCGCCACGCGACCGCAATTGAGACTCTTGACCGTCAATCTGGCCCACGGCCGGGGTACCGGATTCCATCAGGTCTTTCAGAACGCCGACGATGCCAGGCGAAACCTGAACGAGATAGAGGCGCTCATCCGCAGGGAGGGGCCGGACCTGGTGGCTCTGCAGGAGGCCGATGCCCCGTCTGCCTGGAGCGGTCGATTCAACCACGTAGAGTACCTGGCCCAGTCCGCAGACTACGAGTGGGGCGTGCATACCACGCATGCCCACGGCTCCGGCCTTGCCTACGGCACCGCGGTCCTGTCACGTCTCCCCGTGGAAGATCATGCCGCATTGACATTCCTGCCTGCCCGGGCCGCGCTGCCCAAGGGTTTCAGCCTGGCAACCGTGTACTGGCCGGAAGCCGGACTGGAACTGGATGTGGTGTCTGTGCATATGGAACCGCTGCGGCAGACGGTACGGCAAAAACAGGCGGCCCAGATCGTGGCTGCCCTGGCGGACCGCCCGAGACCGCTCGTGATCATGGGCGATTTCAATACCGAATGGGACCACCAGGACGGCGTGCTGCTGGAGCTGGCCCGGGAGCTCGATCTGGTGGCTCATTCCCCGGACGTCGACGATATCGTGACGTACCCTCGGCTGAACCGCCGGCTCGACTGGATCTTGATCTCGGAGCCCCTCCGCTTCGAGGGCTTCAAGGTTCTGCGTGACGAGGTGTCTGATCACCTGGTGGTGGTCGCCGACGTCGGGGTGGACCAGGACTCTCAATTTCCGGTGGCGCGCCTCGACGAGGCCCGCAACGGGGAAGGCTAGCCCGCAATATCGGCACAATGAAGCGGATCACCCTTCTGCGCCACGCGAAATCGAGCTGGGATGAGCCGGGCCTGTCCGACTTCGACCGGCCGCTAAATCCGCGGGGCCGGCGTAACGCACCCGAAATGGGGCGCCGCCTGAAAGCCAGGGGCCAGGTGCCCGATCTTCTGATCTCAAGTCCTGCGCTGCGCGCCATCACAACGGCCCGCATGGCGGCGAGGGAGATGGGTTTCCCCGAGGGCCGTATTATCGAAGAACCATCCCTCTACCACGCCAGCGGAGGCCGGATCCTGGCGATTGTCAATTCGCTCGAGAGTCTGGCCGAGCACCTTATGCTGGTGGGCCACAATCCGGGATTCAACGACTTCGTCAACTGTCTTTCAGAGGCTCGAGTCGACAACCTGCCGACGGCGGCGATATTCTGTGTCGACTTCGACGTCGATGACTGGAGCGAGATCGTTCCCGGCAAAGGCCGATTCGTTTATTTCGATTATCCGAAGCGTCCTTTCGACCGCTGAACGGGAGCCGCCGCTACGGTCCGGCCAAAAGACTGTTCCGGGGGCAGCTTTTTCACATGAAGCTTGGATGGCGACGACTGCTCCCCGGTAGCCCTTTCTCCAGGGTTGTATGGGGCCTGGCACTCGGGATCCTGACCGGTGTATTCCTGGGCGAGCCGGCCGGTTCCCTCAAGATTTTCGGCGACGCCTACGTCCGGCTCCTGCAGATGACCGTGGTTCCCTATGTCTTCGTGTCTCTGATCAGCGGGCTCGGAAGGCTCGGAGTCGACCACGCCCGTCAGCTCGGGGCTCGGGGCGGCGTTCTGATCCTGTTTCTCTGGGGTCTGACCCTGGCGACCCTGGTCGCACTCCCCCTGGGCTACCCGGACTGGGAATCCGGCGCTTTCTTCAGCACCACCCTGATCAGCGAGAAGCAGCAATTCGATCCGCTGCTTCTCTACATTCCCGCGAACCCGTTTTATTCCCTTGCCAACACGATACTTCCCGCGGTTGTGGTCTTCAGTATCCTGGTCGGCATCGCCCTGATCTCCGTTCCCAACAAGGAGGGTCTGCTCCGGGGACTCGACAACCTGAGCCAGACCCTGATGCGAATCACCAACTGGGTCGTCAAGCTGACGCCGTACGGGATATTCGCCATCGCCGCCAGCGCCTCCGGCACCATGCGGCCCGAAGCCCTGGAGAAACTGCAGATCTATCTGTGGGTGTATGTCGCCATATGGACGATCCTGACCTTTCTGGTATTGCCAATGCTGGTGTCCCGCTCGACCGCGTTCTCCTTCGGCGAAGTCTTGCGCAGGGCGCGTACCGTAATGATCACGGCCATCGCAACGGGCAGCGTGCTGGTAGTGCTGCCTATGATCGCCGACAGCTGCAAGGAACTTCTCCGAAAACACGGCCTTGATTCGCCCGACAGCCGCACCACGGTGGACGTGCTCGTCCCTACTGCCTACAGTTTTCCCAGCGCCGGAACGCTGCTGGGTCTCGGTTTCATCCTCTTCGCCGCCTGGTATGCGGGTTCGCCGCTGGCCGCAGACCAGTACCCCCAGTTTCTGATCATGGGAATGCTGACCGCATTCGGCCAGATGGTCGTAGCCCTTCCGTTTCTTCTTGACATGTTCAGGCTGCCGGCAGACCTGTTTCAGCTCTATCTGCTCGGCGGAGTCGTAACAGCTCGCCTGGCGACCGGCCTCGCCGCCATGCATGGCGTGGTCATCTGTCTGCTGGGCGCCACCGCTCTCATGGGCGCCATGTCCTGGCGCCGACTGATACAGGTTGCGGCGGCCGGACTGGCGCTCAGCTTTGTTGCGATGGCGGCCCTGGGGTTCGTTCTCACCAAGGTGATTCCCTACGAATATCAGGGCGGGGACACTTTCGTTTCCATGCGGATCCTGGGTCCAACAGCACCCGTAGTGAGCAGTGACGACATACGCCCCGCTCCCTTGGCCTTGCCCGACCGGAGCCGGGACCGGCTGTCCGTAGTGAAGGAGCGTGGAACACTTCGTGTCGGCTATCTGCCTGAGCACCTCCCTTTCGCCTACCGGAACAATCTCGGCGAAGTCGTCGGTTTTGACATGGAAATCATCCACAGGATGGCCAGCGATCTGAACCTCCGTCTGGAGATTGTCCGTCTCGAGCCCGAGGAAATAGTGGAGAGCCTGGAGACCGGCACAGTGGACCTGGTGGCAAGCGGCCTGGCTATCATTCCGCTAAGGGCTGCCGAACGCGCCTTCTCAACGCCCTACAGCCACCATACGGTCGGCTTCCTGGTAAGGGATCATGAACGCAGCATGTTCAGCAGTCTGAAAAAACTGCGTTCCATACACGACCTGACGATCGGCGTACCGGCCACCAAATATATCGAGCAGCCTGTGTCCAACTGGCTTCCCAGGGCGAAACTCGTCCCCGTAGACACGCCACGGCCCTTCCTTCGCGGCGAGATGCCCGGGGTTGACGGAATCCTCGGATCTGCCGAAGGCGCCGGCGCATGGAGCCTGATTTATCCGCAGTTCTCGGTCGCGGTGCCCAGCGACCTCTCGGTTCGTGTTCCGATGGCCTTTGCTCTGCCGCAGGGTCAGCCGGACTGGCTGAACTTCGTCAACAGCTGGATCAACCTGGCGACCTCGTCCGGAATCGTGGACCGCGCCTTCTCCAGATGGATACTGGGACAGCAACTGGGCACCGAGGAGAGCCGCTGGTCGATTATGCGTAATGTGCTGGGTTGGGGCCTTGACGAAGTAAAGCAACCGTCCGGTGCCCCCGGGCTTTAGTGACAACACTTGGTCGCGCCGAATGTTTCGCGCCAACAGCTGCTTCGTGGCAGGCTGTGGCCCTGTGCAACCGGCTCACTGAAAACGAACGACACGGGATGAATCGATGAAATACGCAGCCAGGGGATGGATTCTGTGGCGACCCGATCCGGGCCTCGTCAAACAGGAGAAATACGAGATCGACCGTTTGCTGGAAGCCGCACCGAGACACGCTTACAAGGTCAAGCTCGTCAATCCGGACGACGTTCAGCTGCTCGTCAACTCCGAGAAAAGAGACGGTATTTTCGTCAAGGGGCGCAAGGTCAAGCTGCCCGACTTCGTGATCCCGCGCATGGGCTCTACGACGAATTACTTTTCCCTCGCTGTCCTGCGTCAGCTCGAGAATCTGGGCGTCTACTGCCTGAACGGGTCCGCCGCGGTGGAGCTTGCCCAGGACAAGCTGCTGCATCTGCAGGTGCTGGCTGACGCCGGTCTCCCGGTGCCCAAGACCATCCTGGTCCAGTTTCCGGTGGACGCTGACTTTGTCGAGCGTGAGATGGGCTTCCCGGTGGTCGTCAAAACCCTGGTCGGAACCCAGGGCAGCGGCGTGTATCTCTGCGAGAACCGCGACAATCTCGTGGATATGCTGCAATTCGTGGAGGCCAATAACCCCAATGCCCAGCTGATACTCCAGCAATTTCTTTCCGAGAGCCGTGGCCGCGACGTGAGAGTCGTGTCCGTGGGCGGGCACATCGTCGCCGCCATGGAGCGCATCGCGAAAAGCGGCTTCAAGTCGAACTATTCTCAGGGCGGGGAAGCCAAGCCCTTCGAATACGGACACCGCAACGAGTTGTCAGTGGCCGAGGTCATGCGGGTGCTGGACATGGACGTGGCCGGCCTCGATTTCCTGTACGACGAGGAAGTGGGTTTTCGCATCTGTGAAGTAAACTCGTCGCCCGGGTTCGAAGGCCTGGAATCCACCTGCGACGTGGATGTCCCGGCTTTCATTTACGAGTACCTGGATGTGAAGTTCCGTATTTCGAGAAAAGCAAAGGCCCGCCTGCTGGCCCGGCTCAAAGACTGAAGCAGTTCCGCGCCGGCGCTGCGTGCCCGGCCGGCCCACCCGTTTCCGCCAAGGGCCCATCCGGGCCCGTCGGGAGATTCAGCATTCCGTCACGTTGACGGCGAGGCCGCCCTGGGACGTTTCCTTGTATCGATGGGACATGTCCAGACCGGTCTGACGCATGGTGGCAATGACCTGATCCAGGTGGACAATGTGAGTACCGTCTCCCCTTAGCGCCATCCGGGCCGCGTTCACCGCTTTCACCGCGCCCATGGCGTTGCGCTCGATACAGGGCACCTGGACCAGCCCGGCCACCGGGTCACAGGTCAGCCCAAGGTTGTGCTCCATCCCGATCTCGGCCGCGTTCTCTACCTGCTCGTTATTGCCTCCGAGGGCAGCTGCAAGGCCGGCCGCTGCCATGGAACAAGCCACGCCGACCTCGCCCTGACAGCCCATCTCGGCACCCGACAGAGAGGCGTTTTTCTTGTACAGGATGCCGATGGCCCCGGCCGTCAGAAGAAAACGCAGAACGCCTTCCTCGTCGGCGGCCGGGATGAATCGCCGGTAATAGTGAAGCACGGCCGGAATGATGCCCGCGGCTCCGTTGGTCGGTGCGGTGACGACTCTTCCGCCGGCGGCATTCTCTTCGTTGACCGCCAGCGCATAGGCATTGACCCAGTCCATGAAGTCTCCCGCCGCGCCCTCGCCGCAAAGTTCCCGGTACAGGCGTGGCGCCCGGCGCGGGACTTTTAGCCGGCCGGGCAATATGCCCTCCCGGCTGAACCCACGTTTGACGCAGTCCTGCATCGCCGCCCAGATCTCCAGCAGACGCGAGCGGATCTCCTCCGGCGCTCGCCAGACCGACTCGTTCGCCAGGATCAGCTGATGAATGGCCAGACCCTGACTGCGGCATTCGTCGAGCAGCTCCGCAGCCGAATCGAAGGGATAGGGCGGATCCCTGAGAGCGGCCGTCTCGGTCACCGCTTCGTCGCCACGAACAATGAAACCTCCGCCCAGGGAGTAAAACTCTTCCCGCAGCAGGGTCTGCCCTGCCCTGTCCAGGGCGGTGAACCGCATGCCGTTGGGATGCCGCGGCAGAATCTGGTCGACGTGGAACAAGAGATCCATTGCCTCGTCGAACTCGATGAGGGGACCGCCGGCGAGACGCAGACGGCCATTGTCACGGATGCTCGCCAGCCGGTCCTCGACGCGCGCGACGTCCAGAGTCTCCGGATCCGCGCCCTCCAGCCCGAAGAGGACGGCCATATCCGTGCAGTGTCCCCGGCCAGTGAGGGCCAGAGACCCGTATAGCTGGATACCAACCCGAGCCACTTGTTGCAGGACGGACCGCTGGTCGAGGTCAACGACGAACTGCCGGGCCGCCCGCATGGGGCCCATGGTGTGGGAACTGGAGGG
>JASFOT010000073.1:0-7969 GCA_050116375.1 Gammaproteobacteria bacterium
GCGCTGGCGGCGCAGTAGGTGCCGCACTGTCACCGAGTCGGGGCAGAGCGGTGACAAACCGGACCGAATCCGACCCGGACACGATGTGCTCACTGCGAGCCGCCGCGCCTTCCAGTACCGCTGCGGCATCCAGCGCCTGAACGTCCACGCCGGTGTCCAGCAGCCGATCACTCAGCCCCGGCAGCAGCGCGGCCCGGTGGGCCAGGATCACGGCCTCGATGCCGCGGGCCGCCCTGGCTGCCTCCACGAGCCGCATCAGGCGCTCGTAATGGGGCTCCACGGCATGAATCAGCTGGGCCCTGGTCACCGTAGCGGACAGGTTGCGTCCGTCCACCTCCAGCGGCACCTGTATCTCCCGGAGCTGCCCCAAGGCCTCGATCCAGGTCCAGAGGCCCTCGAACAGCGCCTGCTCCGAGGCGGCCTGGTGCAACGGATCAAAACGCGTCTGGCGGACGAAGGCCTCCGCGATGGTGGACACCCAGGACTGCTCCAGCCCGGCCAGGCCGGATCCCTCGGCGACCTGAACCTCGCCGCGGCGAAACAGGTCTCCAGCGGCGATCTCCGTGAGGACACCTACGTGCAAATGCAAGTCCAGATGCAGGAGACTGGCACGACCGGTACTGGTCGTAGCGGCCACCGCGGAATCCACCAGACCCCGGACCGCAAGGCCGGCCTCCCGGGCGACCCCCATCAGCATGCCCAGGGCGTCCCGTCCGAAAAAACCGGGGACCGCGAATATCACGTTCTCGTCGAAAACACCCTCGAGGTGTTTCCGGATATCGCCGAGCTGGGCACACACGAGGTCTGCAGGCGCTACCGGGGACGGGCTGCTTGTCCCGGTGGCGAACTCCCGCCAGAAGCGATTGGTCACCTCTCGTGGACGCAGTCGCGCCTGCCCGCGGGCGGAATCACCGACAAGAATCTCGCCATTCTCGACCAGCGCATAGCCGGCGCCGACCATTCGGCACTCCGCCCCGTCGCCGGCGAGAAGACCGCTGTCGTTGAGCTCGATGACCAGCATGCTCAAGGCATTCACCCGTACTGTTTCAGCGAACCTTCATGTGCCGGATCAGGCGCCGATCACAGTAGGTCTTAGATTCCAGTACGAGCCGCTCCTGCAGCAGCTGCAGCTGATGAACGAGAAACATCAGCACGATGGAAAGAAGCAGCGCGATGAAGGTGGAGTTGAACGCCACACCAAGGGACTGCGTCACGCCGGCGATATCGCCCTCCACCGCCTTGTGGGCCTGGGCCAGGGCGGCCCCGATGCCGCGCACCGTGCCGATAAACCCGATGGACGGGATGGCCCAGGCTATATACCGGATCATGGCGAGTTCCGAATCCAGCCGGTCGGCCTCGGCGTCACACTCCTCGTAGGCCGCCTGGGAAACATCCTGCACGTTGCGCGTGGAATCGAAGCGGTGAAGGGCGGTCAGCAGCGCCCTGGGCAGCAGGGACTCCTGCAGCCGAGCCGGCAGCGCCTGTATCTGCCGCGAATACTCGCGGGTATCCTCGGGAAGGATCTTCATGCCCTCTGCCACCGGCACGAGATCCGCCTGGAGCAGAGATCGCTGGCGCATGGCGGACCAGCCCTTGTATCCCATAATGGCTACGGCCCAGAAGAAAAGGATAAAACAGGCCTCCTGCTCGAAGTCCCGGATAATGACGTAAACCGATCGCTCCGAGACGTAGTCCGGGTTTTCCCTCATCTCTATCTGTTCACGCTGGAGTTCGGCTTCGGCGTTGGGCCTCACCACCGACACGTAAATGCCGTGGACAAGAATGATCACCAGGATCAGCGAGAAAATCTGGTAGATGAATTCGACAGGTATATTTTTTTTCATTGGGTTTCCCGCTGCTTCAGATGTCCGAGGGGAACGCGATCGAGGAGTCCGCGGAAATCGATTCCGTGGGCACGAAGACATCGCTCTCATCCGCCTCTTCCTCGGCCCAGACGTCGATTTCGGGCAGTGCCTCGCCGGAATTGTCGTCGCCCGCTCCCGACGCCTCCGTGTCCTGACGGGCCTCGGCCGGAGGTTCCGTCCCCGTTTCCTGGGCAAGGTTCACGCCGCTGCCGAGCAGCCAGGTCAGCAGGGCGACGATAAGAATCCTGATCATGACGACGTCTCTCTTAGGGTCAATTGATACTACGGACGATGCGGAATCCCAAGTCGGGTCGCGGCTCGTCTGCCGAGTCTCGCCACGTCCACCGGAGCTCACTGATGCTCCCGTGACGCCAGCTGCTTCCCCGGATCACATAGTACCGTCCCTCCTCCGCGCCGTTCGGGTCCACCATCAGCGACTGATTGACCCCTCCATAGGCCCGGTACAGGTCGTTGGTCCATTCCGACACGTTGCCGCCGGCATCGAATAAACCCAGGGCATTGGGCCTGAATCTGCCTACCGGCGCCGTCACCGGATAGTCGTCGTTGTAGCTGGTCAGCACCTGCTGCAGGCCGGCCCGGGCCGACATGTCCGCGAAATTCCCGGACCCGGGAGTGGGCGGCATGGTATCGCCCCAGGGATACCGGGTTGGCGCCCTGTCGCGCCCCGAATACCTGGATGCCCAGGCCCACTCTGCCTCGGTCGGGAGCCGATAGCCGGTGCTGGGAGGCCAGACTGCCACCAGTCGGCCGGACTCCTCCGCGTAGGCAGGCGGCAGCGCATCCTGATTACTCAACCAATTGCAGTAGGCGGCAGCATCCTGCCACGTGACGCGGGCGACGGGCGCATCGTCGGTATCCAGCCCAAAACCGATAGCGGTCCCGGAGGTGTGGGCGCGACGGAACTCCCTGAATTCGCGATTCGTCACTTCCCGAACGCCGACATAAAACGGCCGGCTGATCTTGACCTCCCGAAGACCCTCGTTGGCCCGGCGTCCCGGTTCCCCCCGGGGCGCCCCCATGGTGAACTGGCCGGCGGGGACAAGGATCAGCTCCGAACCCTGGGCGGTGGTGATGGTCTTGGGAATCGCGGCCAGCGCCGCCTCCTCTTCCGTCAGCAGCTTGATTTCCAGACGCTGGGGAATGCCTGGAGTCGGTTTCACCGTGACCGTCCTGGACACGTGTCCGGGCTTGCGGAACTCGAGCCGATGCGGGAGAGCGATGAGTTCCAGACGATCGGGGGCCGGGCCGGCGGGCTTGTCGTCCACCAGCAGCTCGACGTCGGCCGGAGCGACGGACAGGTTCACGATTCCCGTCACTGCCTCCAGGCGGAAATTTTCCGTACGGGACTGGCCCGAGCGGAGACGTATATTGCGGGACGCGGACTTATAGCCCGCCTGGCTGAGCTCCACCCGGTAATTTCGCCCGGGATCCAGTTCCAGTCGAACCGGAGAGCGGCCGCGAAATTCGCCGTCCACCAGAACCGTCGCCCCATCGGGCGTGCTGCGCACCACCAGGGTGCCGTCCGAAGGTCGCATTTCGATTGTTGGCAGATCCAGCGGCGTATCCGGCTCGACGTCCACGGTCTGGCGCCAGGTCTTGAACCCGCTCCTGCGGACCTCCAGCTCGTGCCGTCCCGAACGCAGCTCCATCTCCAGCGGGGTCGCGCCCATCTCCTGCCCGTCCACGAGAACGGTCCCGCCAGGCGGCTCGCTATCGATGTTGACCGGTGCCCAGTCCGGCACAAGGCTGATCTCTTTTCGTATCGCCGAACCGCCTCCGGCCACGTCCAGGTCCTCGGCGTAACCGACAAAGCGGTCGGCCCTGACCTCGACGCGATACCGGCCCGCTCGCAACGGATAATCCTCCAGGGGGGTTGTTCCGACGGATTCCCCGTCCACCAGGACCTCCGCGCCCGCCACGTTCGGGGTTTCCAGGAAAAGCCTGTCGGGCAGGCGGGCCATGGATAACTGGATACTCTGGGCCCGTTGCCCCGTGACCTCTATCGTGGCGTTCAGGGGCTCATATTCCTCGAGCTCCGCCAGCACCCGATACTCCCCGGGCCGAATGAGATAGCGGGGACCGAATTTGAAGACGAGGCCTCCGTCTACCGCCACGAACTCCGGTTCAGGACTTACCAGTATCTCGACAGATCGCGCCGTGAACATGAACCAGGCGGCGACCGCCAGTATCACGATCGCGGCCGTCACGACCGCGCCGGCAACAGGGAACTTTCTGCCCGGACGCAGAGCGACTCCGGATCCGTCACGCCGATACTCCAGCGGTCTGATTTCCTCGTCATCGATTTCGGGGGCAGGACCGGACCGGGGCGCCACCTCTACGACGGGCGGAACGGTGACGTTCTCCCCCGAATCAGGCTCCACCGTGACACGCAGGCCCGACGCCTCCACCGCAAACCTGACCGCGCATCCCGCCACCTGCAGCACTTCCCCCCCCTCGAGCCATCGGGACTCGGTGAGGGGCCTGCCCTGCAGCGTGGCCGCCTGACTAGCGCTGCCCGGCTGCACGAAGAATCGCTCGCCGGAGTAACCGAGAAAGGCCACGGGAATGTCCGGGCCGCCCTCGGGCAGGCGTATGGCCGCGTCCTCGTTCGAACCGATGGACAACGGAAACTGCTCCGACGCGTATGTACGGCTCCCGGCGACATCCGTGACCGCGATAGTCAGGTTCAAATTGGTTCCTCGCAGCGCACCATGAAAGGTCCGGCCGATTCGCCCGGTCGCACCGTGAACTGCTGGCGCACGTCGCGGAAACCTTTGCGTGTGCCCACGACAGTGTAGGTGCCGGGACGCAGCTCCAGCTGGAAGCGATCGAAAGTGCCCAGGCGGCCGACCTTGTAGAGCACGATCTCGGTCAGGTTATCCGACTCGAGGGTGACGCGCACCGGCCTGATGGCATCGGCCAGTATTTTTTCCGTCGTCGCCATTTGCCGCCGAAGCCGGGGACCCGGTTCCGAGACGGCCGCTGCCTCCGCAAGAGCGTCGCGGGCCGCCGCCTGGACCTGCTCCGAGAACATCCGCTGAGGGTTATCCAGAAAGCCCTGCAGCCGAGCATCGAGATCCGCCCGCGCAGAGGCCCTGCGGCTGCCGGACTGTGCGAAGGCCACGCTGGCATCGTCCGCGAGTATGGACCGGTAGACCGACGCCGCCTCCCGCCATTCCTCCCGGCGCTCCAGCGTCTCCGCCTCCAGGCGGGCGTTGGCGATAGCGGCGACCCGCTTCTCTTCCCGCGCCCGGGCAATACCTTCGGCGGGTTCGGAAGCCTGCGGCCGAATCCCGGCCGCGCGCTCGAAAGCCGCGATGGCGGAATCGAAGCGGCCGTCGGACAGCGCAGCATAACCCTCGGACATGGCCGTCGTGTAACGCCGATTCACGATGGCCGTGTCCACCCTGGCGATAGCCTCTTCCGGCCCCTCGAACTCGGGATCGAGCATGGCCACCTCCCGGAAACGCTCCCGGGCTTGCTGAAGTTCGCCGTCTTCCTCGAGACGCAGACCCTGCGAATAAAGTTCGTAAACCCGCTCGATGCTTTCTGCCCGCCCCAGCCCTTTCTCGGCAACCGCATTGCCCGGCTCGAGCACGAGAGCGGCACCGAATTCCGTCTCGGCAGCGGCGCGACGACCCGCGCCGAGCGCCTCGGTGCCGCGCTCCAGAGCTGCCTGGAGGAGTTCGCGGCGCCTGCCTTCCAGCGATTCGAGCATGGCCGTTGCGCGGGCCCAGGCATCGCTTGCTGTTTCGAACTGCACCGAGTCGTACGCCTTGCGGCCGGTATCGAAAAGGGCGCGGGCATCGCGAAAATCGGCTGCCCCCCATTCTTCCACGCCGCGCGACAACAGCTCCTGGACGAGCATTTCAAAGCGCTCGGCGGTTTCGTCCGCCTGATCCTTCAGGGTGGCGAGACGTTCCATCTCCTCTGCATCGGTCGATGGTTCGGCGTCGGGTACCGCAACATGCTCGCCGGAGCGCTGCCGCTCCACGTAATCCGGAAGCACGAAGACCACCGCCAGGAGAAGAGCGGTCAGCACCGCAAAAGCCGCCCAGACCAGTCTCGGCAGACCCTGTTTCTCGTCGGCGGACAGAGCCTGTCCCTCCGCGGGTGATGAATCCCGCGCGACCGGTACAATTTCGTCGCTCTCCCCGGAGGAAGACACCACCTCCACCTCCGGCGGCATGGTCCGGTTGCGAAGCTCGTCGAGAGCCGCTTCCAGTTCCCGGCCGATGACCTCCATGTCCGAGGGCCGGGAAGCGGCCTCCGCCGCCACCAGCCTCGACACAGCGGTCTGCAACCGCCGGGGCACCGAGTAGTTCTTGCGGGAGCGCATGGGCTGGGGCGGCGGCCCGCCAATCTCCACCGTTGGAGGAAACCCGGTGATCAGCTCGTATATGAGCACGCCCAGGGCAAAGGCGTCGTCTGCTGGCGACGGCGGCAGACCGGCCCTCTGCTGCGGGCTCATCGACAGGGGCGAACCGCCCCCGGTGACGCGGATGCCGGATGCGCCCCGAAGCAGTCCCGCAACTCCGAAATCCACCAGCCGGGGCAACCCCTCGCGGTCGATCAGGACATTGGAGGGTTTCAGATCACGGTGAACGATGCCCCGGGCATGAGCGTAGGCCAGGGCCGACGTGAGCGGCACGATCTTGGACAGAATCTGCTCGGGGCTGTCGTCCCGGAACTGGCCGAGTTCGCCGCCCTCGACGAACTCCATGGAAATGAAGGCTATCTCGCCATCGCTGTGAAAATCGTAGACGCGAACGATGTTGGGATGGACGAGTCGTCTGGCCTGCCTGCACTCGTGACGCAACAGCGCGAGCATGGCCTCGTCGGTGGCCAGCGCCGGCTCGAGCACCTTGACCGCCACCTGCTCGCCCAGCTCGGAGTCTACGGCCAGCCAGACCTGGCCCATTCCTCCCCGGCCCAGCAGGCGCCGGAGTTCGAATCGGGATGCGAGAATTCGGCCCGGAGAGAGCTCCGTCATTCTGCCGGGTGTGACTCGTGGTCGGCCAGCTCGATCACGTCCGAACCGACAGGGGCCGCGGGCAACCCGGTTTCGGTTTCATAGATTTCACGGAGGAGCTTCCGCCACTCTGCATACTGCGTGGCCGCCGATCCCTCCAGGCGCCGTGTCTCGCCGGCCACTTCCACCACGGCGGGCTGGATTTCCTGCCCGAAGGACGTACCCAGCTCGGCCAGCACTTCGGCCTGCATCTTCGCTTCCTTGCCCACCTGAATGCCCTGCCTGAACAGCTCGATACCGCCAATGAGCATCACGTCACCGGCAACGTCCGCGGTCCGACTGTCAGACTCCATCATCACCGAACCCACCACTGCAGCAGCGCCAATCAGTTTCCGCCACCGCGCCGCCGCCTTCAGCTCGCGCAAGGCCAAAGCCTCGTCGTAACTGTACTTGCGCCAGCTGTCGTACGGGGCCTCCATCTCGCGGTAAAAGGAAGCGTAGTACTCGTTCAAGGTATCCACGAAAAGCAGATCCCGGTTACGAACGGCCTCCATGCGCGCCATCATGGGATCTCCCTCCGCCGGGAGCCGTACGACCCTGAAGTCGCCGTTACGGCCCTGCTCGAGGTAGCCTTCAAAAACGGCTGGCGCCAGGTCCTGCGCAAACCGCAGGCCGGCAACCTCGCGGACCTGGCGCAGCTGGCCCTCATCGATCCTCGACCGCGCGGCCAGCAGATCGTTGGCCACCTGGTTGTACAGGTTCTGGAAGGGATCCCGCCCCATCACTTCGCCGTCGGAGTAGGTGCCGGAATCCGCCCGTGCCTTGTACTTGTTGTGCAGCCACTCCTGTCCCGTTGCGTCCCTGACCCGCAACTCGACCTCCAGCTCCTCGCCGTCCGAGTGCAGAATCTCGCCGGTGACGGTCAGTTCCGCCCCCAGGCGCTCGGCGGGAAGGACTCGCACCGGCCCCCACTGGCCGGTCTGCTCCAGGGTCTCCTTCAGGTGGAAGGCAATAAAGCGGGATTCCGCCTTGCGGACTTCCGGCGGGACACCGAGTTTCTCCTCGGCCGTCTCCTCCGCCTCGGGCAGGCCGGGATCGAATTCCACCACCG
>JASFOT010000074.1:0-7962 GCA_050116375.1 Gammaproteobacteria bacterium
GGATTTACGGTCCTCTCGCTGGACGAGCTCGAAAGTCTCACCCCCGTCCCGGCTGACCAGGACGGTGCCGGACATTCCCACAACCGCAATGGCGCCGTCCGCCATAATGTCCCCCTCGTTCAGGGATGTCTCCACAGGCGTCTCTATCTGGCGCCAGGTAAGCCCGCTGTCGGAACTGCGGAACATGTTGCCGCGGAGCCCGAAAATCAGCAGATCATCATCCGGCAGCGTCAGGGCGCCAAAGTACGATCCCGTGTAGTCTGAAGGCAGCGAAACCCAGGTCTCGCCCCTGTCATCGGACCGGTAGATGTTGCCGGCCTCTGCCGCGACGTAGAGACGGCCGTCGCTACCTTCGATGATCTTGTTGAGATGGAAATCGATGCCGGTGGAGAAATCTTCTTCCCAGAAAGGCTCGTCCTCCTCGCCGCCGGACTCGGAAACCTGATCCGCTGTTTCTTCTTCGGCCTCGGTCAGAGGCACTGCGTTCAGCGTGCCTTCCACCCAGGTATCGCCGCCATCACTGGTCTTGAGCACGAAGCCGTATGCACCCACCGCCAGACCCGTGGAGGGGTCCGCAAACCAGACGTCGAAAAGCGGCAGCAGGAGCTCGGGCTGGTAATTGACCAGTTCCCAGGTGGCTCCGCCGTCAGTCGTCTTGAGCACCACCGCATCGTGACCCACCGCCCATCCAAGATTCGAGTCGTGGAACCACACGCCCGTGAGCATGGAGCGGGTAGGGACCTGGGACTGTTGCCAGGTTTCACCGTCATCGGTGCTGGTCAACACGATACCGAAATCGCCGACAGCCACGATCTTTTCGTCGATGCGGGTGACGTCTAGCAGCAGCGCCTCGTTCGCCAGGGGCATCATGGCTGAAGACTGCGGTTCGGGAATATCGCCGGACTCCTGGGCATGGATACCGGACGCGAGAAGTGCCGCCAGAAGCAATATTCCAATCTTGGGCACAACCCGCCCTACTATTCGGCCCATACCGGGGACTCCAAATAAGAAAGCTCGGCGGGCCCCGTGACTCAGGGCCCGCACATCAACAAATGATCACCGCGTGCCGGCACGGCGCAAGGACCCGGGACTGAAGTCGTCCAGGGTCACTTTGACACTGAAATCGTAGGTGATCGGTTCCTCGTTGTTCAGGCTGATGGCCAGATAACGCCCGGACTGCAGATCCATCGTGGTCTCCAGGGTGGTCCAGAGGTTCGGCTGATCGTAATAGTTCAGCGCATAACCTTCCTGGACCCGCCAGAGCTCATCCCGGTTGTCGTAACAGTCCACCGCCAGGGTCTGCCAGGAATCCTCGTCAATATAGAAAGTACGGCGCTTGTAGACATGCCGGGTACCTTCCTTGAGAACGGCGTCAACCACCCAGACCCGATGAAGTTCGTATCGCACGTGCTCCTGATTGATATGCAGGGGCTTGAGGATATCGGTGTACTTCAGCTGGTTGCTGTGAAGCTTGTAGGAGTTGTAGGGAACCAGGATTTCCTTGCGGCCCACCAGGGTCCAGTTGTACCGCTCGGGACTGCCGTTGAAGAGGTCCAGCTGGTCCGATGTCGCCAGGCCGTCGCTGGCCGTCCGCGGGTTGTCGAAGGCCACATTGGGGGCCCGCCGAACCCGGCGCTGGCCGGGATTGTAGATCCATGCCCGGCGATGCTCCTTGCTCTGATCCAGGGTTTCGTGGACCAGCAGCACCTCTCCCGCCAGCCGGGCCGGGGAAACCACGCGCTGCTTGAAGTAGATGATGACGTTGTCCAGCTCTTCCTCTGTCATGCCCGGCATGCCGTACACGCCCAGGTAGTTGTCGATGAACTTGACCAGGGTGTAGCTGCCCTCGCGCGTGACAGGAGCCTGCCCGATGGCCCGGGTTCCCTCGTCCGCCCGCCAGCGGACGATGTGATTCCAGATGGCCTCCAGCCCGTTCTCTGGGATGGGGAACGGGATGCCCTCGATCGCTCCGGTGAAACCGTTGCCGTCGTCGGTCAGGCGGGCGGTGGGCGCGTTGCGCTTGATGGCGTCGTAAATCCGATCCGGGTAGGCCGCGCTGCGGCGGGTCGGGTACACGTTCATGAAATAGGTATCGGGATAGGCCTGGAGCAGCGCCTTGTGGCCCTCCGACAGGATGTCTGCGTACTGGGCCATGTTGGCCGCATTGACCGTGTACTGCACCTGGTCGGCGGCAAAGGGATCCGGATGATGCCCGCCGGACTTGAAATCCGGGAAGCCGGCGTCCGCCGGGCTCTTGATGCCGCCTTCCCAGGCCGGGATGGTGCCGGCCTCGTTGCCCGCCCGGATCGCGCCCAGGGGCGTCAGGTCATTGTCCAGCCGGGCGACCTGGTCGGCGGAAAGCTCGCCGGCGGTCGCTGTGCCGGCGAGGGCCGCGAGGGCCGCGACGCCTGCAGCTCTGATGAGTCTTGTTGTAATCATTTGTGCGAGTCTCCTCAGATCTCAGAATGAAACGCTCGCGGAGAAAGCGATGAAATCCCGGTCCCTGATCAGGTTCTGCTGATCGGCACCGCTGTAATTCGTGTAGCTCAGGTCGAGCTGGTACCTGTTCCTGAGCACGCCCCTCACCCCCAGGCTCAGGGTGGTGCGGTCCTCGATGAAGTTGCCGCCGGGACCGGGGGTGTTGCCGCTCACGTCGTGGGCCCAGCCCACCCGCGGAGTCACGGACCAGGGCCCGATCAGGTTGTCGTAGGTCAGGCTCGCCAGCAGCCGGTAACCCCAGGAGAACTCGCTGCCGAAATGGGAGTTGGGTTCCACCTCGCCGAAATGGGAGGTCGGCGCCAGCGGCGCGTTGCCGCTGACGAAGGTACCCGGGCCGTCGTAGCGAAGCCCGAAACCGTTGGGACCGCCGTCCTTCTTGTCGTTGAAGCCGTGGACCTTGGTGAAAGCGGTCTCGATCACGAAAGCGCCCACCTCGGCGCCCAGGATGGGATCGGACAGGTAGGTAAACGTGGTCTGGAGCTGGCTCACGTCCTTCTCCGTCCAGCCCTTGACGTACTCGTTCACGCCCAGGGGGTTGTCGGCGCTGTAGGCGGGGCCGAGCTGGCCGAATCCGCCCAGTCCGCCCACGGCGACCGGGTTGAAGCAGCCGGCCACCTGGCAGAAGCCCGGGGTCCCGCCACCAACGTTATCCAGGGGCGACAGGGCTTTGAACAGCAGCTCCACGTCGTCGTACTGCAGGGGCGTGTCCACCTTGTAGGTGTACTCGCCCTGCCAGGACCAGCCGAAGATGTCCGTGCTCCAGCTGAAGCCGTACATCTCGATGTCCTCCGGATACTCGGCGAAGTAGCCGGCGGTCTTGCCGAACTGGTCAGTGGCGAGGGCCCCGGCGAGCTCCTCTACATCGCCGCCCGCCAGGAACACGTTGCCCCCCACGGTGGCCCAGGACTGCACCTCGGAGGCCTCGATGTCACCACCTAATCGGTCGGCCTCTCCTACCCCCACGATGGTGCCCTGGGCGACCGCCGCGTCGAAGGACAGGCCGGAAGCCAGGCCCTGAGCCGTAAAGGCCGCAGCGGCACCTGCAGCGGTAGCATTGCCGAACCCGGCCTGGGTACCGGTGACGCCGCTCAGCACCGGCAGGCGGCTGTGATAGTTGGCGTAGTAGAGACCGAACTCGGTGCCCCCCAGCAGGTTGGGAAAGAAATACTTCAACGACACGCCGTACTGGCCGTCGTCATCGGGCTCCTCGGAGTTGAGCCGTGGCACGTGCTGGAAATTGGGATCGAAGAACCCGCCGTAGGGGGTCCAGTCCGTCCCCAGGTCGCCCCAGGCGCCGAAACCCAGCATCACGAAGCTGCCGCCCTCGACAGCGAAGTCGTTGGTGCCATACAGGGTGCCGACGGGGTCGGCCTTGGTGTCGTGCCACTTCCACTGGTAGAAGGCCTCCAGGGACAGGTTATCCGTCGGGGAGATGCTGAAGTAGACCTGTTCCTGGGGCAGCAGGCCCTCTTTCAGCTCCACCGCCGCGCCCCTGAGCGCGGTCACGTCGAAATAGTTCAGGGAACTGAGACCGGACACGTAGAAGGTGCTCTCGCCCCAGTTGACCACCTGCTTGCCGACACGGAGCTGGGCGGGCATGGAGCCGATGTCGAAATTGGCGTAGCCATAGATATCCAGCAGCTCCGCGTGCTTCTCCACCTTGTCCTTGGCGTTGCCGGTCAGGTCCGTGCGGTCCGTGTCATCGGCCTTGGTATCCACGAATCCCCGGCCCCGGGCAAAGAGGCCGAAGTTGTTGTAATTCAGCGACACCTCGGACAGGAACTTGAAAAGGTTCTGTACCTGGCCGGTACCGTAGTTGAGGGTGCCGTCGTCGTAATTACAGCTGCGGGAATTGCCGCCGTTACTGGTGCAGACGATCCGGTTGTCGTCACTCTGGACCCGCCAGGTGGACCCGTAGGTCAGAGTCGTGTCCCAGGTGCCGTTCAGGCCCGAGACCGGATTACCGAAATCCACGGCCGCAGCGGGCGCGCATATTGCCATACCGACCGCGGCGGCGGCTGCCGTCTTGAGTAGAGTGCGGGTAACTTCTACGGGACGCGAGACCGATGTTCTTCTCATTGTGCTCCCCAGATGCAATGTTCTCGTTGGGACCTTTTTTCTTATGGCGGTGCGGGCCGAGCGAGACGCGGCCACTTCCCTTGCGGTGTATCGCCGTATGTCATTGTTTCTAACCTATTACGGCACCTGAAAACAACACCGCCGGGAAATTCGCGATCTTCCAGACATCCGCGGTTTCCGCTGCGCGCATCGCGAGATGATCCGCCCTCGCCCGGAGCGGCCTTCGCCCGCTTTCAGACTGTAGACCCTGGCGTGGCGCTTCGCCAACAAATACAAAGGCCTGAACCCGTTTCGGTCGCCGGGAGGGACTCGGCCGGGGCCGGACCCTTCCCTCACGGCCCCGCCCGGACCCGGACATCGGTGTCATCGAAACGAGGTTCGCCCGAGACGGTGCGCAGCGCAGCATGGGTTGCGCGTTGCGGCGCACAATGAAATGGCCGTGGTGGAGCGCAAATTCAGCGGTGCCGGCGAGCCCGGCTGTCGCCCCTGCCGTCAGAGATAGACCGCCTGCAGGATATCGTGACGAAGCCGTTCCCCGAGCATGGACCGGGCGTCGGCGTCCGCCCTCACGAGGGCATCGCCGAACCCGATGTAACCCTGCTCATCGACCGTGATGACCTCGTAGTGCCGCAGCCTGGCGATGAAGGCCCGGAACAGGGAGCGATCGAAGAACTCGGGGGCATTGAAGCGGTAGAGCATGGAGATACGCTGGGCCATGAGCTGGCACAGCTCCTCGAGTTTCTTCTGGGTCAGAACGCCGGGGCCGTGCTTGAGCAACAGGGCCACGGTCACGTAATAACGCTCGAGGGCGTGGAGGCCGCTCCGGGCGATCACCGATAACCGGACCGACTCCTCGGTCATCACCGGCGCGCGCCGGAAAAGCCCTGTCTCCGGGTCCCGGGTGAGCAAGCCACATTCCACCATCACATCCAGGATCCTGCGCACGGCGAGAGTCAGTTCTTCGGGATTCCACCGTATGAAGAGCTCACCCTGGACATAGGGATAAACCCGCCGGAGAAGATCCTGGATTCGCGCTTCCTCCAGAGTGACGCTGTCGAAAAAACAGCACGCAATCAGGGAGGGCAGGGTGAAGAGGTGGGCAACGTTGTTGCGAAAGTAGCTCACGAGCGCGGCGTTACGCTGCTCGATATACATGATGTCGCCCAGCTTGTGGGAGGCCCGCTTCAGCAGCCCGAACTGTTCCGCGTAATCGAGGATCTGGCGGCCGTTCATGTCGCAGACGGTGACCAGCGGTGAGTACGGCGCGTCGCGAAGAATGGTCAGGTGCAGATCCAGCAGCCGTACCAGCTCCGCCTCCAGCATGCTTTGCCGCTGCGTTGAGAGCATGGCCGTGGCAACCAGGTTGACCGGATTGACCGCTGCCGCGGAGTTGATGCCGGTAAGAATCTGGTCTCCGAGTTTGCGCACCAATGGCTGCACCCAGGTCGGGCGCTCCTCGGGATCGGCGGTCTCGGCACGCCATTCCGGAACCTGTGAATCCAGCAGTTTGCCGAGACTGATGGGCTCGCCGAAGTTGACGTAAACCTTTCCGAATCGGCTGCGCAGGGCTTTCAGGCTCTTGATGAGGCCCAGCAGGGTTTCCCGTTTCTTGGGCACGCCGGAGAGTTCCGAAATGTAGCTTTCCCCTTCCAGCAGGCGCTCGTATCCGAAGTAGACCGGAACGAATGTGAGCGGCCGCGACGGGCGCCGGAGAAAACTGCGCACGGTCATGGAGAGCATGCCCGGCTTGGCAGGCAGCAGGCGCCCGGTGCGGCTGCGACCGCCTTCGATGAAGTATTCGATGGGCACGCCCTTGCTGAGATTCAGGGACAGATACTTGTTGAATACCGCGGCGTACAGGGCGTTGTCCCGAAAGCTGCGGCGCAAAAAGAATGCCCCCCCGCGGCGCAGGAAGGGCCCGATGCCGGGCAGGTTCAGATTGATGCCGGCGGCGATGTGGGGGCACATCAGTCCGTGACGGTAGACCACGTAGGAAAGGAGCAGATAGTCGATATGACTCCGGTGGCAGGGTACGTAAACGATCTCGCCCTCCTCCGAATAGGGCTTGATCCGGTCCACGTGCCCGATAGCCACGCCTTCGTAAAGCCGGTCCCACAGCCGGGCAAGCACCCGCTCCATGAAGCGGATGAACGGATAGGAGAAATCTGCCGCGATCTCGTAGGCATAGTCCCGCGCCTTGCCCATGGCGTCCGCCCTGCTGATCTCGTTGACCTGGATCTCCCGCTCGATTGCCGCCTGAACGGACCGCGACTGCAGGATCTGGTTCACCATCGTGCGTCGATGTGACAGGTCCGGGCCGATGGCGGACATTCGCTGGCGGCGAAAATGGACACGCAGCACCCGTGCCAGCTTTCGAACGGTGCGCTCCGGTGCGATGCCCTCGGCAACGAATTCCCTGACGGAGATGGGCGCGCTGACCTGCACCATGACATCCCGGCCATGGACGATGATCATGAACAGCTTGCGCAGCGTGCCGCCGATTGCCCAGTCATCGGACAGGAGGAGCTGGAGGGCAGAGCCGGCCTTTTCGGGGGAGCGGCCCCAGAACACGGCCACCGGCACGATCCTGAGATCCTCGGGCTGGCCGTCCCCCACCGCTCGGACGATCCGCTCCAGCCGCGACAGATCCGGGGGCTTGCGGCCGGACCGCCGCAAAAAGATCGTAGCGCCTTTCTCCCGCAGGCCAGGCACACGGATACCCTTGCTGGGAGCCTCCCGGCCGGCCCTAAGACAGACCTGGTCCAGTACCGCGGTTTCGGCAAGACCCTGACGCTCCAGGGCGAAGCACACGGGCTCATCCCCCAGGGATGCCAGGATATCGTCCTGGGCCTCCGGGACGCGTGTCCTGACCCAGATAAAAAGAATTCGCCGGACCAGTCCTATCCAGAGACCGTGAAGACTCATATGACCCCGCCCTTGGCGGGCGCGCGGCTGCCGGCGCCCGGGCGGGAAATGTTATCACTTCGCCGCCGCCCGACTTGGAATCGGGCTGGGGCGTGCCTAAGGTTCCCCCCTGGCGGACCGGAATTCCATGCGCAAAGGGGTAAGATGGTCGCGGGACCGGGTCCGCGCGGCATGTCTGCGGATCGGCGATCCGCCGCCGCGTGGACGCGCGGCCGATGCGGAGCCGCCAGCCATTGTCTCTCGGCAACGACGCCACGGAGGCGGAAGGGTTCATGGCGGTCTATGAGATGGTCGGCACAGCGCTCCGGGTGCGCCATGTAAAAGAGACGGCGACCGGATGGCCGGTGAGCAACGTGAAAACATTGATGGTTTGGCGGGATAAAAACCTGCCTGGCGGCGGGGGAAAACCGGAGGAGACCGTGCATGTCGAGTCTTGAGTTGGGCGTCATCGGAAACTGC
>JASFOT010000075.1:0-7946 GCA_050116375.1 Gammaproteobacteria bacterium
ACAGAAACATTCCGTCTTCTGCAGATAGCGATTGGCCTGTCCTGGCGCGACGCTGGGAACGGCCTGGCCGACGAGCGGTGAGTCGGAGCCGTTCCTCGCAAAGAATGTCGTCTTGTAGAGCTTTCCAGGATGTACCTTCATCCGGCTTACCGAGGGACGGAACTCCCAGGGCGCGCCCGAGTTGACCGAGGCCACAAACTCCACGTCCACGACCCTGTCCAGGTCTACCTGCGCAGGAAGGGAAGTGGCAGCGGTGGCGCCTCCCGTCCGGTCCCCTATGCCCGTCACCTCGCAGAAGATGTCGTAAAGCGGCACGAGGGCATAACCGAAGGCGAACATGCCGGCGGTCAGCAGCACCAGCTTGCCGATCAGGGTCCTGTTGGCCTTGCGGTCAGCCACGTTTACATCGCCCCCTTGCTTCGCTGGTACTGCATGAATATGAACACGCCGTAGACGAGGATCGCCGCCAGAGCCAGCAAAAGGGCATTGCGGATGACGCGCGCTCGCCTCTTCTCTTCGTCACCGGCGCTCATCGTCCCTATTTGACTACCGGCGGAGTATCGAAGGTGTGGTGGGGCGCCGGCGAAGGCACCGTCCACTCAAGACCCTCCGCGCCGTCCCAGACCTGGGCCGTCGCCTTCTGGCCTCCACGAGCGCAGCTCCAGATCACATATACGAAGATCAGCTGGGACAGCCCGAAAACAAAGGCGCCGACCGAGGAAATCATGTTGAAATCCGCGAACTGCGTGGAGTAGTCGGGAATCCGCCGGGGCATGCCCGCCAGTCCCACGAAATGCTGCGGGAAGAAGGTCACGTTAACCGAGATGGCCGACAGCCAGAAGTGCAGCTTGCCGATCTTCTCGTTGTACATGTGGCCGGTCCACTTGGGAAGCCAGTAATAAACGGCGGCCATGATGGCGAACGCAGCGCCCGGCACCAGGACATAGTGGAAATGAGCCACCACGAAATAGGTGTCGTGATACTGCATGTCCGCCGGTGCTATGGCCAGCATCAGGCCGGAGAAGCCGCCGATCGTGAACAGGAAGACGAAGGCCAGGGCAAACAGCATGGGCGTCTCGAAGGTCATGGACCCTTTCCACATGGTGGCGATCCAGTTGAAAACCTTCACCCCCGTCGGCACCGCGATAAGCATGGTGGCGAACATGAAAAACAGCTGTCCGGCCAGCGGCATGCCCACCGTGAACATGTGATGCGCCCAAACGATGAACGACAGGAAGGCGATGCTGGCGGTGGCGTAGACCATGGAGTCATAGCCGAACAGCGGCTTGCGGCTGAACGTCGGAATGATCTGAGAGATCACGCCAAACGCCGGCAGGATCATGATGTAGACCTCCGGATGACCGAAGAACCAGAAGATGTGCTGGAACATCACCGGGTCCCCGCCGCCGGCGGCCTGGAAGAAGCTCGTGCCGAAGTACTTGTCCGTGAGCAGCATGGTCACGGCACCGGCCAGAACCGGCATCACGAGGATCAGCAGATAAGCCGTAATCAGCCAGCTCCAGACAAACAGCGGCATCTTCAGGAGACCCATGCCCGGCGCGCGCATATTCATGATGGTGACGATGATGTTGATGGCGCCGAGGATCGAGGAGATGCCCATCAGGTGGACGGCGAAAATCAGGAACGGGAACGCGTCACCTGTCTGCATGACGAGCGGCGGGTACATGGTCCATCCGGCTGCCGGCGAGCCACCCGGGAAGAAGAGCGTCATGCCCAGCAGGGTGAACGCCATCGGCAGAATCCAGAAGCTCCAGTTGTTGAGGCGGGGCAAGGCCATGTCGGGAGCGCCGATCATTAGCGGCACCATCCAGTTCGCCAGGCCCACGAAAGCCGGCATGATCGCCCCGAAGACCATGATCAGTGCGTGCATGGTCGTCATCTGGTTGAAGAATCCGGGGTCGACCAGCTGCAGCCCGGGCTGGAAGAGTTCGGCTCGGATCACCAGCGCCATGGCGCCGCCTCCAAGGAACATGATCAGGCTGAAGATCAGGTACAAGGTGCCGATGTCCTTGTGATTGGTGGTGGTCAGCCAGCGCATGATCCCGGTCGGGTGATGCTCGTGATGGTCGTGAGTGGCTTCGGCTGTGCTCATTTGTTTTTCCTCGGGCAAATCTTCAACGGGCTGCGGCGATCTGGTCGGGCGTGACGAGATCCCCGGTGTCGTTGCCAAAAGCATTCCTCTGGTAGGTTACGATCGCGGCCAGTTCCTCGTCCGATAGCTGTGGGCCGAAGGCGGCCATTGCGGTACCAGGCTTTCCGTGGACGGAAATGTCGATATGAGCTGTCAGGTCGCCGGTGGCTACGGGACTGCCGGCGATAGCCGGGAAGGCGGGTGGCATCCCCTGACCATTGGGCTGGTGGCAGGCACCACAGTTTGCGTTGTAAAGGGCCTCTCCCCGGGACATGGCATGGTCGAGTGTCCACTCCACGGCTTCGGTCTCGGTGGCGGGTGAGCTGGCGGCGGCGACGACGGGAGCCGCGGTCTCGGTGGTCAACACTGCGGGCTGTACGGAAAGGCCGCCGGTCTGATCCGCGAGCCAGGCCTGGTACTCGTCCTGCGTTACCACGTGGACCACCACCGGCATGAAGCCGTGGTCACGACCGCAAAGCTCGGCGCACTGTCCGCGGTAAATGCCGGTTTCCTCGGGCTTGAACCAGAACTCGTTGACATATCCGGGTATGGCGTCCTTCTTGCCGCCGAAATCCGGTACCCACCAGGCGTGGATCACGTCAGCCGCTGTCAGCAGCAGCCGCACCTTGGCGCCTACAGGGACGACGAGAGGCTTGTCCACTTCCAGCAGATAATTTTCGATGGTGGAGGGGTCGATCCCCGAACCCACCTGCCGGGCCCGGTTGTGTTCGGGCGCCAGATTGCTGAAGAAGCCGAAGCCCTCATCGATATATTCGTACTGCCACTTCCACTGATAGCCGGTGACCTTGATCGACAGGTCGCTGTTCCGGGTGTCCTCCATCCGGATCAGGGTGTCGGCCGCAGGCACGGCCATGCCGACCAGGATCAGGATCGGAATTGTGGTCCAGATAATCTCGGCCTTGGTGCTGTGGCTGAACTTCGCCGGCTGGACTCCGAGGGATTTACGATGTCGCATGATCGAATAGATCATGGCGCCGAACACGACGACCGCGATGACGCAGCAGATGCCGAAGATCAGCATATGGAGGCCGTAGACCTCCTGGCTGATCGCCGTCACGCCCCGGGGCATGTTGACCTCCCATTCCGCTCTCGCGAGCGGCGCGAGCGCCAGCCCCGTCATGGCAGCGGTCGAGATCGCCACGAGCTTCCTAAACATTCTGTTGGACATCAATCCCAACTCCGTTACCTGGCAATTTGTTCGTAATCCTGCGAGGCAGGCTCGTTTTTCGGCGCCTCTCCGATGCTTCCGATCAGATCGACAAGTCGCCGATGCAGATCGCGCCGCGCCTCTTCCGTCAGATGCCGACCGATCTGCATGGTCCTGTGGTGGGACCGAATCAGAAGCCGGCTCGGGTGCCCCCTGCGAGGCGCTGGCCTGAGTTCGACCCGCGCCCACACCCGGTTGAACTCCCTGGAGTCGGTTCCCCGGTGATCGCGGCGCTCGACCACCACTTTATCCGCATCCACGGTGATCAGTTCAGACTCCTGGCCTTTTCTCATACTGAGACCGAGGGCCATGCCCAACGCAAACAGCTCCAGTCCGGCAAACGGAAGGATTGGCCACATTCCCTGTGCGGCAAAGAAGCCGGCCACACATAAAGTGGCAGCGGCCACAATTCCGAAAAACAGGATCGCCTCCCTGCGGCTCAGGGAGCAATTCGCGCTCACCTGGATGCGGGCCAGCAGCGTTTCTGCCGGGTATGACGTTTCAGTCATCGGCTCCCTCGCTAGCCTGCCGTCACGCCGAGGTCGCTATGCTAATGGAACCCCGTCGGCAGGGCAATATAAGAAAAATCTCAGACGCCCGGAAAATACTTCCGCAAATCAGGCCCTTGCGAGGGCCTGGGTGACGAGATCCAGATCAAGGCCCGCGATGGCCCGGCTGATTTTGCGTTCCGGATCAGGTTCGTCAAGCCAGGGTACGGTTGCCAGGCGGGGTACTCCGAGCCGTGCATCGAGAGACTCCATGTTCTCTTCGAACACGGGCATCTCGGGATCTACGCGGTTCGCGACCCACCCTGCAAAATTCGCCCCCCGGGCTCGTATAGATTCCGCCGTCAGAAGCGCGTGGTTGAGGCAGCCGAGCCGCATGGCTACCACAAGAATCACCGGATCGCCGATCCTGACGGCCAGATCGGCCATGTTCTCCGTTTCTGACAGGGGAACGAGCCAGCCCCCGGCGCCCTCGGATATGACGATGTCCGCCTTTCCTGCCAGCTGCCGATGTCGTTCCGCCAGCAGGTCCGGTGACAGACTGATCCCCGCGCTTCGCGCCGCAATGTGGGGCGCGATTGGGGGCTCGAGGGTGATCGGGTTGATCTCCTCGTAGTCAAGGCTTACAGACGAGTGACGACGGAGCAATGCCGCATCTTCATTTCTCAGGCCGACAGGCGTCTGCACCGCGCCCGCCGCCACGGGCTTGAATCCGGCCACCGAGAAGCCCCGCCTGGCCAGTGCCGACAGAAGAGCACAGGAAAATACGGTCTTGCCGGCCGAAGTGTCCGTCGCGGTAACAAAAAATCCGGATGCCATTTCAGTCATGCTCCCGGTCACGTCGCCCGATTTCTGTCACGGGAACAGAAGCTTCAACGGTATTCGAGATCCGATGGGAGGTTCCTGTTCCCCAGGCCTGACCATAGACAACCTCGTAGGTCGCCGGAAGCCGGTCATCGCGGCGATGTGTTTCATAGGCAGACTCCAGCGAGCGGAACCGCCCGCGACCGGTCAGCCCGCGATTCCTGCCTGCCGCCGCGTTGCTTGCGCCGATGGCTTTCAGGTCTCCCATGAGATCCCGGAGGGTGGCGTAGGTCAGGCAGAAATGATCCACGTCGAGCACCGGCTCCGCGAACCCCGCCCTGACCAGCGCATCGCCGATATCGTGCATGTCCAGGAACCGGCTGACGTGGACGTATCCGTCCACGGACGTCCAGGCTGACCGAAGTTCGGCAAGAGTATCCGGGCCGAACGTCGAGAAGCTCAGGAGTCCGCCGGGCCTGAGTACCCGGTGGAACTCCCTGAACACCGCGTCCAGGTCGTTGCACCACTGGAGCATGAGGTTGGAAAAAAGCAGATCGACAGAGTGCTTGCGGAGCGGCAGACAGGCGGCATCGGCGCAGATCGGCGCCGGCGATTTAAGCCAGTACCGCTGGCGTCTCGCCTGCGCCAGCATGCCCTCCGACAGGTCGAGGGCCATCACGTGACAGCCACGGTAACGACGCAGGAGATCTCTGGCGCCGTGGCCGGTGCCGCAGCCGGCATCCAGCGCCACCTGCGGACGGAGGTTGGCGACTTCCAGGCGCTCCAGAAGCTTTCCTCTGACTTCTGTCTGAAGCACCGCGGACGCATCGTAGTCCTGACTGGCCTTGTCGAAAGCGCGTCGGATCGCGGTGTGCTCGAGGCGGTATCCTGAATCGGTGTCGCGGCTCATCAGGCCTCGTCCAGAAACTGCATCAGTCCCTCCAGGAACTGCCGCCGATGGGACAGGAAAGGGGCGTGAGCCGCCCCGGGGATCGACAAGAAACGAGCCCCCTCGATAGCTTCTGCCGCCCATGCTCCGGCCTCCGGTGGCGTCAGCCGATCGCGTTCGCCGGCGATCACCAGGGTCGGCAGCTGAATGTGGGGCAGATCCTCCCGCAGGTCCGTAGTCGCCAGCAGTTCCAGCCCCTGTCGAAGGGCCCCGGCATTCGGCTCGCCGTGTGCGAACACCCTTGCTTTAAGGGTTCGCAGCAGTTCCAGCGCGTGCTCGTCGCCCCTCACCTGCAGCGCCAGGAAATCCCGGACCGTTCGACGATAGTCGTCGGCCAGCTCCCGCCCGAAGGACTCAAGTACCGGAAGCTCCACTGCCCAGGGCCAGTCGGGCCCGGTCACGAATCTGGGGGTCGTCCCCACCAGCACAAGCGCCCGGACTCTCTGGGGCAGACGCCGCGCGAGCCGAATCGCGATCAGGCCCCCCAGGGACCATCCAAGGAGAATCATTTTCCGGGGGCAGTGTCTGGCGATGGCGGCCGACAATTCATCGATATCCGACTGCACAGGAAGGGCCGGGCTCCGGCCGTGGCCGGGAAGATCCGGTCGAAACACCCGGCACCGGGTCTCGAGGCTGGCGATGCAGTCGTCCCAGACACCGCCATGCATCCCCCAGCCGTGCAGCATCACCAGCGGCGCGCCCGTGCCAGAAGCCTCGACGTAAAGTTCCTCTGTCAATGTCGATTCACAAAGGCCAGAGAGGCGGAAAGCGCATCCAGCAGGTTGTCCACGTCGGATGGCTCATGGATGGCGGACAGCGTGACCCGCAGGCGCGAAGAGCCCGCGGGCACTGTCGGCGGACGGATGGCCGTAACCCAGAATCCGCGATGGAACAACTCGTTGCTGAGCCGCAGCGCGGCGGCGGCGTCCCCGACAAGAATGGGCTGAATCGGCGATGGGGAAGATGTCAGGCCGATTCCCAGCTGACTGGCGCCGGCCCTGAATCTCTCGATGAGTGTCTGCAAACGGGCACGCCGGTCCGGCTCGGCGACGGAGATTTCCAGGGCCTTGAGGGTGGCTGCGGTCACGGCCGGTGGCGGCGCTGTCGTATAGATGTATGTTCGGGCCCGCTGTATCAGAGTCTCGATCAGGGTCGCAGACCCGGCGACGAAAGCTCCGAAGGTACCGAAGGCCTTTCCGAAGGTTCCCACCAGCACCGGGGCATCCGCGGGACCGACGCCGGCGACCTCGAGACTGCCTCCTCCCCCGGCACCGAGGACGCCAAGGCCATGGGCATCATCCACCACGAGCCAGGCGTTGTGAGTGTCGGCCACCGCTGCCAGTTCCCGCAACGGCGCGATGTCTCCATCCATGCTGAAAACCCCGTCGGTCACGATTAGCCGCCGCCGGCCGTGATGGTCTTCGAGGCGCCGGGAGGCGGCTTGCGGATCCGCATGCCGGTAGCGTCGCGTCGTGGCGCCCGTGAGGCGCGCCGCATCGATGAGCGAGGCGTGATTGAGCCGATCCTCGACAACCAGATCATGGCGTCCGGCGAGGGCCGTCACCACCCCCAGGTTGGCCATGTAGCCGGTCGAGAAAAGCAGGGCCCTGTCGCGTCCGGTAAACGCGGCGAGCCGGTCTTCCAGTTCGTGATGGATCGCCGTGTGGCCGGTGACCAGATGAGCAGACGTGGCGCCAGTTCCCCAGGCCAGCGTTGCGGACCGCATGGCATCTGCCAGCCGCTGATCATGGGCCAGGCCCAGGTAGTCGTTGCTGCAGAAGTCCACAAGCTCACGACCCTCCACGACCACCCGGGCTCCCGGGTGTCTCCTGGTAACCACGCGCCTGCGTCGATAAAGATCCCCTGCCGCGAGGGTGGCCAGGTCCTTCTGGAGCGCCTCCTCAGGGGCTTGCATGGCTGCGAGCCACATCGGCGGGGGGATCTGCTGGAGCCCCTTTGCCGCCTTCCGGACCCTCGGGCCGGAGTCCCAGTCGCCGGAAGAGCCGCCGGTCGCGTTCCTGCTCGGGATTGTCCGTGGTCAGGAGCCGTTCGCCATAAAAGATGGAGTTGGCCCCGGCAAAGAAGGCCAGAGCCTGGGTTTCGTCGCTCATCTCGCTGCGTCCCGCCGAGAGCCGCACGTGCGAGGCCGGCATGAGAATCCTGGCCACCGCGATTGTCCTGATCAGCTCCAGAGGATCCACGGGCTCCGAACCGTGCAGGGGAGTTCCGGGTACCTGCACCAGCTGATTGACAGGCACGCTTTCGGGATGCTCGGGCAGGGTGGCAAGAGTCTGCAGCAGCCTCACC
>JASFOT010000076.1:0-7923 GCA_050116375.1 Gammaproteobacteria bacterium
CTTATTCATGCTTTTCCGCGACTGTAGAGATTCAGACGGAAGCCGCCGTGTTCCTGGGCGGCAATGCGCTAGCGGGACTACCACCAAACGGCCAGGTTATTCTGATTTCCAATCCAGCCGTGGTGGAAACAGAGTAACGAGCATTGTTTCAGCCCCCGTCAAGAAGGGGCGATTCGAAGGGCGGCCGGCAGGCCGCCCTTTTTTGTGGTCCACAAGCCGCTGGCGACATGTCTCCGGTCGCCAATCGCCCTGCATCTCGCAGAGCGCCCCGGTGACCCGTCTGGCGGAGATGGAGGGACTGCGGTGGTCACGGCCTTCGGTTAGGATACGAGTCCGTACGACGGAAACGTCTGCCAGCCAGTCACCCGGTTATCGTTGCACCCTTTTTGCTTCTCCGGCTCTGGTGACCCCGCTTCGCGTCAGGTGGATCGCCAGGACCGACGTCTGAGTTTGTGATGTTCCGAAAAAAATCCACCGAAAACGAGGCCCCCGACAAAGATCCGGCGGAGCCGTCTGCCGGCGCCGAGAGGCGCAAGGGCTTTTTCCGCCGGCTACGGGAGCGCCTCAACAAGGGCGAGTCCTGGCTGACCTACGACCTGGCCCACCTGATGCCGGGGGGCAAGCCCAACGAGGACTTCCTGGAGGAGATGGAAACCCGGCTCTTGTCCGGCGACGTGGGCGTGGAGGCCACCACCCGCATCATGGACGGCCTGGACAGGAAACTCTGGCGGGACGAATTGAAGGATGCCCGGGCAGTGGTGGATACGATCCAGTCTTCCATGCTGGAAATCTTGGGCCGATGCGAGGCGCCCCTGGAGATCCCGGAGAGCCCGCGACCTTTTGTGATCCTCATGGTGGGCGTCAACGGTTCCGGCAAGACCACCACCATCGGCAAGCTGGCCCGGCGCTTCAGGGACCAGGGCCTGAAAGTCATGCTGGCGGCGGGCGACACCTTCCGCGCGGCGGCGGTGGAGCAGCTCCAGGTTTGGGGAGAGCGTAACAACGTGCCCGTCATTGCTCAGCAGACCGGCGCGGATCCGGCTGCCGTGATGTTCGATGCCCTGGAGGCGGCGAAGGCCCGGGGCGTGGACGTTCTGATCGGCGACACGGCCGGGCGGCTGCACACCCAGGACAACCTGATGGAGGAACTCAAGAAGGTGAAGCGGGTGCTGTCCAAACTGGATCCTGAAGCGCCCCACGAAACCCTCATCGTGCTTGACGCCAGCCTGGGACAGAACGCCCTGGTGCAGGCGGCCCGGTTCCACGAGGCCATCGGGCTCACCGGTATTGTCATGACGAAGCTGGACGGCACCGCCAAGGGCGGTGTGCTGCTGGCGGTGGCCGAAAAGCTCGGCGTGCCCATCCGTTTTATCGGCATCGGCGAGGCCGCCGAGGACCTGGACGAGTTTCGCGCCGGCCCCTTCATTGACGCCTTGATCGGGGTCGGCGGGGAGGCGGCACCCTCTTGATCCGCTTCGAGCAGGTCTTCAAGCGCTACCCCGGCGGCCGCGAGGCTCTGTCCGGCGTGGACATGTCCATGGAGTCGGGGGAAATGGCCTTCCTGACGGGCCGCTCCGGCGCCGGCAAGAGCACCATGCTCAAGCTGATCGGATTGCTGGAGCGGCCGACCCGGGGTCAGGTGATCATCGGAGGGCGCAATACCGGCGGCATCGGCCGGCGTCAGATCCCCGCCTTCCGTCGCCGGATCGGGATGGTTTTCCAGGATCACAAGCTGCTGAACGACCGCACCGTGTACGACAACGTGGCACTGCCCCTCGTCATCCGGGGCATGGCCGGCAAGGACATCGGCAAACGAGTCCGGGCGGCGCTGGACCAGGTGGGGCTCCTGCACACGGAGAAGGTCAGGCCGATGACCCTCTCCACCGGCGAGCAGCAGCGGGTCGGAATCGCACGGGCCGTGGTGTGCAAGCCGGATTTGCTGATTGCAGACGAGCCTACGGGCAATCTCGACCCCGACCTCTCGCTGGAGATCATGCGCCTTTTCGAGCGGTTCCACGACGTGGGCGTCACGGTGCTGATCGCCAGCCACGATCTGCACCTCATCCGGCAGCTCGGGCACCGGCAGATCGAACTGGACGACGGCCGGCTCACCCGCGGGGATATCGGTCATGAATAAACCCATGGCGCGCACGAAGGCCAGGCGCTCCGGGCCGCGCCGCCCCGGCACCCGGCCGACCCGGCGCAAGCGCCAGCGGGCGAAAGCATTCCGCTGGCCCTCCCTCGGCGCTGTCCTGGTGGACCACGCGCGGGTGCTGGTGGCGAGTCTGGGCAGACTGGTCTCGCACCCGCTCTCGACCCTGATGACCGTGGCCGTCATCGGCATCGCTCTGGCCCTTCCCGCGGGCCTTCACCTGATCGTGACCAACGGCCGGGCTCTCAGCGGCCAGTGGGCAGGTGCCGCCGAGCTTTCGGTGTATCTCCGCCCGGGCACGGACCTGGCGACCGCGAAGAAAATTGCCGCCGAATTGGAGAGCGACCCGGTCATCGCTGAAGTCCGGCTGATCGCCAGCGACGAGGCGCTGGCCGAATTCCGGGAATATTCCGGTTTCGGCTCGGCTCTGGACGTTCTGCCGGAAAACCCCCTTCCTCACGTCATCGTCATCCTGCCCGCCGACGGCAGTCGATCAGCCCAGGCGGTGGACGATCTGCGTCGACGGCTGGCCGACGAGCTTCCCGCCGACCTGGTGCAGGCGGACACCGCCTGGGTGGCCCGGCTGCAGGCCATGCTCGACCTGGTGCGCCGGACGGTTTTCCTGGCGGGGCTGTTCCTGGCTCTGGGTGTCCTGATCATCGTCGGCAACACCATCCGCCTGGATATTCAGAATCGGCGTGACGAAATCGAGGTGAGCAAGCTTATTGGCGCGACCGATGGGTTCATCCGGCGACCTTTCCTTTACACCGGCGCCTGGTACGGGATTCTGGGCGGGCTCCTGGCGCTCGGGCTGGTGACCGGTTCTCTGTTCGCCCTGGACGATCCTGTCCGCCGGCTGTCGGGGCTCTACGGCAGCGGGTTCCGGCTCACGGGTCCGGGGCTGGCAGGGGGAAGCGGTCTCATCGCCGCCGGCATCGCCCTGGGCTGGCTGGGATCATGGCTCTCCGCGACCCGTACCATGCGGCGGATCGAGCCCGGCGGTCGCGCATAAACATCTGTTTCTTTTATATTTAATCCCTGGAACTCTCTGAAGCCTTAGCACTCTAACGGACGGAGTGCTAAAATTCGCGCCGCAAGGGAAAGGTAAATTTTTATGGCGACAGCTTTGATTCAGCGTAATGGTCAGCTCCTGCCCTCCGGGCCGTTGGGGAGCGTGGATGCGTATATCCAGGCGGTCTCGACCATCCCGGTACTGAGCCAGGACGAGGAGCATACGCTGGCGGTCCGGTTCCGAGAGGAAGGCGATCTGGAAGCAGCGCGGCAGCTGGTGTTGTCGCACCTGCGTTTTGTCGTCCACATCGCCCGCAGCTACAGCGGCTACGGCCTGCAGCTCGGAGACCTGATCCAGGAAGGCAACGTGGGCCTGATGAAGGCCGTCAAGCGCTTCGACCCTGCGGTCGGGGTGCGGCTCGTTTCCTTCGCCGTCCACTGGATCCGGGCGGAAATCCACGAATTCGTGCTGCGCAACTGGCGGGTGGTCAAGGTCGCCACGACCAAGGCCCAGAGGAAACTTTTCTTCAATTTGCGCAAGGCCAAGCAACGCCTTGGCTGGCTCAGTGCCGACGAGACGCGGGCCGTCGCCGAGGACCTTGGCGTGCCCGAGCGGGAAGTGACGGAAATGGAGAAGCGCCTCGCCGCACGCGATATGGCCTTCGACCCGGCGCCGGGCGCCGCGGACGACGAAGAAGTCTATACGCCGGCGGCCTACCTGCCGAACCCGGACTCGGACCCGGCGGTGCGCGCGGAGGAAGAGGACTGGGAGACGACGGCATCCCGGAGCCTGTACGCCGGCCTGGACCGGCTGGATGAACGCAGCCGCCATATCCTGGAGGCGCGCTGGCTTGCCGATGACAAGCGCACCCTGCAGGACCTGGCGGACGAATACGGCATATCTGCCGAGCGGGTCAGGCAGCTGGAGGCCAACGCCATGAAGAAACTCCGGGAAATGGTAGCCCTCTGAGGCGGGATGAACGCATTTTTTTGAGCCCGGCAGCGCCGGGCTTTTTCATGCCCGCTAGCCGCGCCGGATAAACCAGAGCGTAGGGCTATGGGGCTACCAGAGTCCTGTCACGGCCCATCAATAAAAGCGGCACCAATGCCCCCGGCACCGACCGTGGAGGATAGATAATCCAGCCGGCAACCCCGCAGGAAATGGCCAGGTATTGTTATTGCGAATCATTCTCGTTAGCATTCGTAATAACAGTTCATTTCCGATTCGGAGATTGTCGTCATGCCCTCCAGGTTTCTTCACAGCGCCGCCGCCTGCCTGTTTCTGCTTGCCCTCGCCGGACCCGGGAGCGCGCAGGAGCCCGCCACCGACGATCCGTCATCCACGTCGCCACCGGCTCTGCTCGACAGCGTGACTATCGTGGGCAGCCAGGCGGCGGCCCGGCGCACCGGTGGCTCCGCTTATTACCTCGGTCCCCAGACGCTGCAGCGCTTCGATTACGGGGACGTTCTGCGGGTGATCAGAAGCGTGCCTGGCGTCTATGTTCAGGACGAGGAAGGGTACGGTCTCCGTCCCAATATCGGGATCCGCGGCTCCGGCCTCGATCGCAGCGGCCGGATCGCCCTCCTCGAGGACGGGGTGCTCATCGCACCCGCTCCCTATGCGTCTCCCTCGGCCTACTATTTCCCGACCCAGCGGCGCATGTCCGGTGTGGAGGTGCTCAAGGGTCCGGCTGCCGTGCGGGTCGGACCGCGCACCACCGGAGGTGCCGTCAACCTGCTCTCGACGCCGATGCCGTCGAAGACCGGTGCGCAGCTCGACGTCACGGCCGGCCAGAACGACAGCCGCGAAGCCTACGGCTGGGCCGCCTATCGAAACGAAAACGTGGGGCTCTTTTTCGAGACCGTCCAGCAGGAAACCGACGGGTTCAAGAACCTCGATCCGAACGACCGTAACAGCGATACCGGCTTCGACCTCGAGGATTACTTCGGCAAGCTGCTGCTGACCACGGACCAGGACGCCCGCTGGTACCAGGGTCTGGAGGTCAAGTGGGGGTTCACCGACCAGAATTCCAATGCGTCGTATCTCGGACTCACCGACGAGGACTACGATGACGATCCCTTCCGGCGCTATGCGGCCTCCCAGATCGACAATATCCAGTCGAATCACTACCACCGCCAGGCCACCTGGTTCCTGGCTCCGAATACGGCACCCTGGGACGTGTCGGTCACCGTTTACGACTTCGATTTCGATCGCAACTGGTACAAGCTCCAGTCGGTCGGCGGATCGAGCATCAGCAACATCCTCGATGACCCGGATGATTACGCCGCAGAGATGGACTGGATTCGCGGTGGCGACAGCCCGGACGACACGCTGGTGCTGAGGAACAACAATCGCGACTATTACTCCCGGGGCATCCAGGGCCGGGGCAGCTATGACTTGGGCACGTGGCCGGTGACGGTGCGCGCGGGATTCCGCTTCCACGAGGACGAAGAGGACCGCTTCCAGAGCGAGGACGGCTACCGGATGGAATCGGGAACCATGTTCCAGACCTCGAACGGAGCGCCCGGCAGTCAGACCAACCGGGTGAGTGACGGCAGCGCGAGCGCGGGCTACCTGGAGACCGAGGTCCGGCTGGGGGACTGGCAGTTCACGCCGGGCCTGCGCTACGAGGACATTACGCTCACCCGGAAAGACTACGCCACCGACGATCCCGGCCGCGAAGACGGGCCCACCCGGACTCGGAGCAACCGGGTCACCGAATGGATCCCGGGGCTGGCGGCGCTGTGGCAGACAACGCCCCGACTCAGCCTGCTCGGCGGGGTCAGCAAGGGTTTCAACCCGCCGGGGCCGGGCAGCGAGTCGGACCCCGAAGAAAGCATCAACTATGAGTTCGGGGGTCGCTACGGACGGGAGGATCTGTTCGTCGAGGCCATCGGCTTCTACACCGACTACGAGAACCTGGTGGGCACGGTAACCGAGTCCACCGGTGGCGGTGGTGACATCGGAGCACAGTTCGACGGCGGTGAGGCGCACGTGACCGGGCTGGAGTTACTCGGATCGTACCGCTACGACGGCCTCGGGCGGTTCGGGCTGGAGGTGCCGGTGGAGCTGAACTGGACGTGGACCGCTGAAGCGGAGTTCGACAACAGTTTCGAGAGCGATTACGACCCCTGGGGTGTCGTGGAATCGGGCGACGAGCTGCCGTACATACCCGAGCATCAGGGCCGCCTCTATACCGGGCTCCTACATCGGCTCTGGCAGCTCAATCTCAACGTGACCTATACAGACAAAGTTCGGACCCGGGCGGGCAGCGGGAGCCTCCCCTCGGACGAGGCCACCGACAACGCGGTGGTCGTGGATCTCGCAGCCGCCTGGCATGCCACCCGTTGGCTGGACGTGGTGCTGCGGGTCGACAACCTGTTCGACGAGGATTACATCGTCGCGCGCCGGCCTGCCGGCGTGCGCCCGGGTCGGGACCGGACGGCGATGCTGGGTTTGCGAATGCGGCTGTGACCTCAGGAGGGTCCCCGGGCCGGGCACGCCCGCCCGGGGACCCCCTGGACTCCAGGCGTCTCGCGGTGGCGACGCGATCCGTCGGCAGATTGCTTCATCCTCGCGGGAATCTCGACGGCGCCGCGCGTCGGCGAATCAAGAACGCTTGGTTTATCATCGACTCCGGCGAGAAAACCTGGAGCCCGCGGCATGGCCCTGAAGAGCGTGGATATCTGGCTGGAGGAATATGGCGAAAGTCACCAGAACCCGGTGAACAAGGCCATACACTGGATCTGCGTGCCTCTGATCGCGCTGAGCCTGGTAGGCGTGCTCTGGGATCTGCCCGTGCCCCGGGCCTTCGCCGACATCTCGCCGGTGATGAACTGGGGAATGCTCTTCCTGATGGCCTCCATCGTCTATTACTTCATCCTGTCGCCGCGACTGGCGCTGGGAATGGTGATCGTGATCGCCGGCTTCGTGCTCGCGCTATGGTGGCTGGACACGCTCTCCACGCCCCTGTGGCAGATTTCCGTGGCTATCTTCGTTGCGGCCTGGATCGGGCAGTTCATTGGCCACGCCATCGAGGGACAGAAGCCTTCCTTTTTCGAAGACCTTCAGTTTTTGATGATCGGTCCACTGTGGCTGCTGTCGTTCGTCTATCGGCGACTTGGCATTCGTTTCTGATCGCCGTTGTCTGCAGCGCCTGCCGCAGCGAGACTTCGCCATGAGTGCTCGTTTCGTTCTGGCATGCCTGGTTCTGACGCTCGGTCTCACAGGCGGATATGCCGACGAGCGCGCTTCGGCCATGAATGTGGAAATCAGTCTCGTGGAACTCGCGGAGCAGACCGGGACTTTCGAAGTCGTGGCCATCGTCCGTGCCGACGACGACGGCCGGCTGCTGGCCGCCCCCCACCTGAGATTTCCCGGCGGTCAGACTTCCGTGGTTGCCGTTGAAAACGAGGCGGGAGACCGGATCAGCCTATCTATCGGGCCCGTTTTCCGCAGCAGAGAGGCGCAATGGCTGGTGGTCTGGCGCCGGGGCGGCGGAACCATCGCCCGTTTGACGGGCCGAGTCAGCGTATTTGGCGCCGATTAGTCCGCGGCGGCCGCTTTGACGGCCTCCGCGACCGCCTCGTGAACCGCCGGATCCAGGGCATCCGGAACCAGATCGCTCTCGTCCGCAGTATCCGCGATGGCTTCGGCGGCGGCCAGCAGCATGGCGTCGGTGAAACGTCGGGCCCGGGCATCCAGGGCACCCCGGAACAGACCGGGAAACCCGAGCACGTTGTTAATGCTCTTGCCGTCT